>NZ_JBHIRE010000162.1:0-983 GCF_042196885.1 Bartonella sp. AA86SXKL
GCATCAAAGGCTTCTTTCATTGATTTCCTTCATGTAATGCTCACACAAGATTTTTCGATGAGTAGTAGAACGCGTGATTACCTCATACTTATAGACATAAGACTGCCGCGTATTATCTTGGGAGTGTTAGTTGGAGCAGCTCTTGCTGTCTCTGGTGTTCTCATGCAAGGTCTTTTCCGTAACCCTCTTGCAGATCCGGGGATTGTAGGCGTATCTGCAGGTGCCGGTCTTGGAGCTGTTTTAGCAATTGTTGTCGGTATTGCCTTTCCTTCTTCATTGGCACCTTTTCTAGAACCTTACAAGGTTATCATAGGTGCATTTTGTGGTGGTCTATTATCAACAATTGTTCTCTACGCGATAGCAACACGTCATAGTTGCACATCTATTGCAACAATGCTTCTTGCAGGCATTGCTCTTGGTGCCTTAAGCAGTGCTGTTGTTGGAACATTAATTTTTATCGCAAATGACCAACAATTACGTGATATTACTTTTTGGAATCTTGGCTCTCTTGCAGGTGCAACATGGTTGAAAGTGTGGCTTGTTTTTCCCTTTATCTGTATTGGTCTTCTTTTTTCTCCTTTTTTATCACGCGCCCTTAATGCTCTTGCTCTTGGAGAAGCTGTTGCTGGCCACATTGGCTTCCATATTCAACGGATTAAAAATATTGCTATTTTCCTTGTTGCACTTATGTGTGGTAGCGCAGTCGCTATCAGTGGCGGTATTGGTTTTATCGGTATTGTTGTTCCCCATATTTTGCGTCAACTCATTGGTCCTGATCATCGCTATCTTATTCCTTGCTCAGCCCTCTTAGGAGCGGCATTACTTATTTTTGCCGATACCTTTGCACGCTTAATTGTAGCCCCAGCAGAATTACCAATCGGAATTGTTACAGCACTTTTTGGTGCACCTTTTTTCCTTTGGATTCTTATATGCAAACGAGGAATAAATTTTTCATGATTGAAGCAGTTGATATCTGCGTTCAA
>NZ_JBHIRE010000163.1:0-980 GCF_042196885.1 Bartonella sp. AA86SXKL
CACAGGAAGAATACAAGTCATACTCAACAGGATAAATGTTATAATGAAAATAGCTTAAAATTTTCCACCTATCATAAGCAGAAATACAAAGTACAATTTAAATTAATTCGCGTTTCTGCTTTGACCACATAAAATAGCACAATAGTTCACAATTTTCTCAATATCTTTATTAAATTATGTATAATATGCATAATCTTCATGAAAATTTCAGCATTAAATGCTCAAACCCAAGAAATATTGCTTACTTTTTATATTATACATTTACAATAATAGTTTATTTTATCATATACAATCTCTACTAATGTATAATTTGATTGCCATTTTTGTCAGTAAACTTCCCTGCCATAATGACTATAAAATCAACAATTGTCCAAATTCCTGTGATCATCAACCCGACAAGTGTTAACGATAGAATAAGCATTAAAGCACCTGTTTTCACTTTACCAACCATAAAACGGTGAACACCAAATATACCAGTGATCCAACAAATGAGTGCTAATATTACTTTTGAAGGATCTGAATCGTGCTGCAATAATGGAAAAACAGAATTGACAACATCTCCCTCACATACAAAATCAACAGTATCACCTATCTTCGGTGGATTCTTCCCTGACCAATCCCAAGTCGCAAATTGATAACGCTTACCATCATCACCGGAAACGAGATAAGTCCCCTGATCCTGACTAATAATTATACCTCTCATCTTTTAACACCTATAAAATCGTTGCCCCATATGTCTCATAATTAAATTTTATAACCCCAATGATATCACAATTTAAAATTTTACTCTTATCACTATCAACAATACCAATTGCCCGCATAACATGCCTGCAATCCTAGCATTTCTTCAATACGAATAAGCTGATTATATTTTGCTAATCTATCCGAACGTGCAAGAGAACCCGTTTTAATTTGCCCACAATTGGTCGCAACGGCAAGATCTGCAATAAAAGAATCTTCCGTTTCACCTGAACGATGAG
>NZ_JBHIRE010000164.1:0-978 GCF_042196885.1 Bartonella sp. AA86SXKL
TGGCAAAAGTTTAAACAAGGTCTTGCCTCTGTTGCTCAAATTTGTGAAAGCTTGTGGGAGGGGATTAAACAAAGCCTTTCCAACTTTTGGCAATGGTTGAAGCGTTTTTTTTCTCAAGAAAAGCTCACGGATAGTGCCAAGGCTGGTATGGAACAAGCCGGGGAAGATTTAGCGAATTGGATTGTTAATGGTTTTATGTCGTCCATCTCACAATTGACAGATTTTTGTAAATCTTTACCTCACCGCATAAAGGGGTGGATTGGGTCGATTGATGTAAGAGATTATTTGCCAAGTTTTTTAGGAGGCAAAACGCCTCAGCCCCTTGTACAATTTGCGGTGGCTGGTCGTGCCAATGTGCCTCTCACAGAAGCAAAAGACAAAGAACGCGTCCCCATCACGCACCATCAAAATGTCACGGTGCATGTCAATGGCGCGCGTGATCCCATTGCCACTGGTCGTGCGGTTAGTCACGCCATTCAACGCGCACGCGCCAATGCGCTGCATGGAGGGACCGAATAATGGCAGGAAGGCAATGAGGGGAGGGACACACAAACTTATGTATCGCACTCAAAATGTCACGGTGCATGTCAATGGCGCTCGTGATCCTGTTGCTAATGGTCGAACGGTTACTCACACCATTCAACGGGCACGCGCTAATGCATTGCATGAGGGAATAGAATAATGGGAGGGAGCATGCAAGATCCTTTGATGATGTTAGGTCCACATCAATTTTATGTGGACTGGCTTAATTTCCAATCTTTTGAAGAGGAATTCTCTGCCTCATGGGTTTGCTTAGAGCGTTTTGGCAAGTCGCCTAGTTTGCAATTTACTGGCTATGGCAATGATCCCAAAACCATTCATGGCGTTTGGTTTCCAGAAGAATTTGGTGATCGTGTAGCCATTGATGCCATCACCACAACGATCAAGAGAGCAAAGCCGGTCCAGATGCTTCGTTGGATCAATGATACCACCTATAGT
>NZ_JBHIRE010000165.1:0-968 GCF_042196885.1 Bartonella sp. AA86SXKL
CAATAAAATCATTTTAGATTGTAAAAATTTGATTAGCGTGCCAATATAATACCACATTTTTAAAGCGTTGTACGATGGTGTTTATCCTTCTATCAACAAGAGGGCTTTTATGCTCTTTAAGCTGTATTTATTATTGCTTTCTTATATTTTGTCTTGCTTCGCTAAAACAATCAATATTCTTTTTTCTTAAGCTGAAGAGATAGAATAGTGCGATAAAGAGAAAAAAGGCACAGGGAATTGCGGAAGCTGGCTTATCGTTCGTTTTATCAGTTGTGTGTCGTATTTCCAATAACCACGTTTAATGAGGATAGTCCAAAGCAAGTGTATATTTCATGCAAGCTTATCATGTTTGTGCCTTGTTTCATTTTTTTCGGATAAGCGAGGGATGGGAGCTTTTTGCTCTGTTGCTGAAGAGGATTAGTTTGCACACTTCTATGGCAGTGGTTAAAAGGAACAGCAGCGAAAAGAGAACGCCAAACTTGTTCTTTTTATCCTTCAACTCTTCTAAAATAGAAATATAGTTTCGAAGAGTATTCATAAATGATCTAAAACGCTTCAATGTGCCACTAATAAATTGTAAGATATTGATTTATAGAAATAAATCACCGTTTTGCGTGTTGAATGAGAAACCTGAATATCGTAAGATTCTCTCATTCCAAACTTGTTTATGTTGAATTAAAAAAACTATTTCTTTGGCTATCGTAAGTGGGGCTAGCGTATGGGTAAAAACACTTAAAGAAAAGAGGTGAAAATGCCTTTTAATGAATCGTCTCAATACAAGGGCTGTCGCAACATTTTGAGCTGGCAAAGAGAATAAGGGTACCTCCTTGCTCCTTCATAAGTGTAAAAATTGTGGTGCTCAATCGCTTTATCTTTATACTATTCAAAGGTATTGGCGTGAAATGAGTTTGTGAGCATTGAGAAAAGTCTCGCTTTTGGATTGCACCTTGCCTAAATTTTGAAAGAAC
>NZ_JBHIRE010000166.1:0-965 GCF_042196885.1 Bartonella sp. AA86SXKL
CATCTTTGCTCCACGTCAACGAATCCTGTGCAACTCCTTGTGAAACTTCCTTAATACGAGCGTTCACATTCTTGATACTCGTATCAATGCCTTCAAAAGCTGTACCAACATCTTTAAATTCAGCTTCTTCTTCCTTACCGTCTTTAGAAACCTTAGATAATTTATAGGTAGGTCCCGTGAAAGCACCATTTGTAAAAGCTGTACCACCACCTAAAAACTTCGCAACATCTTCAGAGAGGGTATGAATTTGTCCACCATTAATGGCATCACGTGAATCCTTTGTAAGGTTGCCAACAGCTACATTATGAAGAGCAACGGGCTTAGCATCTTTACCTTTCCCCAACGTCACACTTTCATAATTAATGGTGTTTTCTTCATCTGTATTTTTATCATAATGAACAACAGCTGATTCATCAGATTGAAGATTATCAGAGAGATCTTTTAAACCCTTATCAAGTTGACCTTTATTAACAGCTTCATTGTCATTCGAAGCTTCCTTCACACCGGAAATAACCCGATCAGAACCACTCTTATTTGCAATATTGATTGTAGCACCATCTGTCTCCGTACCAATCTTGATAGTCTTGCTGTCTGTATCCTGTTTAACTAGGCTATCACCTACAACCTTGGTAAGCTCTTTTTTTACATTTGTGATAGAAGTACCTACACCCTCAAAGGCGGAAGCTACATCAGTATAGCTCTTCTCTTCATCCTTGCCATCTTCCTTAACAGTCTTAACCTTGAAAGTGGGAGCGGTCCATTCACCATTCTCATTATATCCAGCTCCTCCACCAAAATACTCCGCAAACATCTTATTCATGGAATAGAGTTGCGAGCCATTAACCGCTTCGCTTGAGTCTTTAGAAACAGTTCCAGCCTGAAGAGACGTAATCTTGCTGTTGCTTTTCACATCTTCTTTTTTTCCATGATGAGCCACAAACGCACCCTCATCATCACTCCACATC
>NZ_JBHIRE010000167.1:0-962 GCF_042196885.1 Bartonella sp. AA86SXKL
CTTTTCTCATCGCGATAAAAATCTCATATCCAACAATTTCCTATTTTTGATTTTGCAATCTAGAGTTTCTATTTTTGCTGTTTCTGCTGTTTATATGAAATATCCCTTCTCCAAAAGTAAAAAACAGAGCAAAAGCCCTTCAACACCATGCATCCTTTATGATATTTGTATAAACATTCACCCTTTTGTCAAATTCTCGATGAGTAAATAGAAATATGAAACGAATATTATTTTTCTCTCGTATTTATCAGGTTTACCCCCCCAAATACATGGCATTTAGAAACACAAAAATCTTATCTCACTTTAAATATGTACTTATAATCAACAACAATCAAGAGTTTGACAATTTAATTATTTCTCCTAGAATAGTAAGGGAACCTCAAAGTTCAGAATTTCACTTTTATTGGAATAAGCTCTTTTTAAAATGGGAAAGATACTTTAGGTTTTGTTCTTCTTATTTTTCTCTTGCCTTTAAAGAAACAGTCGTTTAGTCGTTTTTCACGGTTCGGAGCGTAGCGCAGCCTGGTAGCGCACTTGACTGGGGGTCAAGGGGTCGTGGGTTCGAATCCCGCCGCTCCGACCATTTTCTTCCCCCAAATATATTAAGTTTAGCTGTAGTGTAGCTTGTCAGCAGATTTTGTATATTTTGACACCAGGTTTATTTTTTTTTAATGATTTTTAAGGGGTTCTCAAAGGGTCTTCAAAGCTAGTTTTCTGGGCTTTCACAAACTTTTTAAAAATCTTTAAAGGATTTTTAAAGACCTTTCAAAGTTTTCTGTCATCTTTATCATTGAGCCGCACTTTTTTCCGATTTTCGCTCTTTTTTGCAATTTCAGGTGTCAAAATCCAATTTGAAAAAATTCGCATTTAATGATAGAAATTATACATAAAAACAATAAATTATCACGTATTCCTATCTAACCCCACCTCTTCCCACTTATTACAAAACCTATTGTAAAACT
>NZ_JBHIRE010000168.1:0-961 GCF_042196885.1 Bartonella sp. AA86SXKL
TAAAAAAGTCAAACATTGAAAGAGCCTATGACAAAGTGATGTAACCAAACAAATCATTATATGGAGTAAAAATACTTTTTTGCTATAGTTTTGACAAAGAAAGAGCTTACTTTAAAACGATTTTAGCTTCTGTAGATCGTATCTTCAGCTTTTAGTATTTGTTTAAAAACTTTCTCTTCCAATTATTGTATAATCTTGGAAGCAAATTTTATTTTTAAGTTGTTCAAATATAGGGTAATATTAGGTGGTTATGCTATTATACAGAATGGAAGGTGTTCCTCATACGTGATTTTTAGAGAGAAAAAAATATTGTTCATTCTATATTCACCTAAAAGAGATTATAAAATATCTATGAAAAAAGTTTTTTTGTTTCTAATGATAGCAGTTTTTCTAGATACAAATTCTGTTCGAGCTGCTGAATGTGCTAAAATTGGCAAAAAGCTTGCGACTCAAAAGAAGGCCGTTTTAGTACGTTCAACACCAGTTGTTCAGGAGGGAAGAGGTATATGTGTGGTTGTATTTGTAGTACCTGCTCGTGATGGGAAAAAACTGCACCGTGTTGAAATTTCAGTTCCCGCCGATTAGTTCTTGGCAGATGTTGTGATGCGTATCTTAATTGTTGAAGATGACCGGAATCTCAATCGTCAATTAGCAGAAGCTGTAAAAAATGCGGGATATGTTTCAGATAGTGCTTTCAATGGTGAAGAGGCTTATTTTTTAGGTAGTACAGAGTCTTATGATGCTGTGATACTTGATATTGGTTTGCCGCGTCTAGATGGAATTTGTGTTGTTGAAAAATGGCGCAAAGAAGGTCATCTCATGCCTGTTTTAATGCTAACAGCCCGAGATCGCTGGTCTGATAAGGTGCTTGGCATTGATGCAGGTGCTGATGATTATGTTGTGAAGCCTTTTCATTTAGAAGAATTGATGGCACGGTTGCGGGCGTTAATTCGCCGCTCTA
>NZ_JBHIRE010000169.1:0-479 GCF_042196885.1 Bartonella sp. AA86SXKL
TGAGCGATTTTCACCTTTACAACTTCATATTCTCCCTAACTTAGGTTGTCTATCCGTTTCAGAAATTACCCCAATAGAGATACGCAAGACCCTTGCTTCTACTTGGCATACAAAAAACTACAACAGCAGAGAAAGCCGGTATCCGTTTCAATCTTTGTCTCAAACATGCTACTGCGCTAAATTTAGATGTCGATTTACAGGCAACAGCAAAAAGCACGCGCTCTCTTAGGAAGAACAACTCCATAAAATCACTAATAGACCAGTAATGAACTGGAAAATGTTCCGTCTTTTTATAAAACACTTTGCGAAACAACAACCAGAAACGCACGAAGTTATTGAAAGATCTAAGTCAAAAACATCAGATCTAACGAGTGGCGTGGATTGCAATAACGATTGTTGCAAGGTCTTATGTTGTGTCTTGGGGGATAAGGGCTTATGAAGTGTGTTTGTTTATCGTGATCAGAAAACTTAATCCTATA
>NZ_JBHIRE010000169.1:495-961 GCF_042196885.1 Bartonella sp. AA86SXKL
CTTGTATGGGATTTTGCAACAGCTTTTCAACTTTTTCTCAAACGATAGCCATATCACCATGAAAAGCGAGAACAGCATCAGGGTTTCTTTCTCTCCAAACTACTTTATGATATCTTTCAAACTGTTAGAAAAAAGACGGCATCCATCGATGCTCTCATTATCACTTCAAAGTTATCACTTTAAACAGGTAGTTTTACAAAATGAGATATTCTTTCATGAAGCAAAAAAAGCCTTTAAAAGACAATAGTTTCCATCGCGAGGGCCACACTATTTTTATACATTTTTTTGCAGTAAGAGCACAGCTTTTATCTTTTTTTCATGCAACTTTCCGCCCTTTAAATTTTTACGTGAAAATTTAAAAGTGGTTGCGCGCCTTATTTTTTTCACCGTCTTTTTCATTGAGCAAACAATCTTGTAAGAGAAAATAGTTTCCATCGCCTGGCCGTACCATTTTCATACATCTTTT
>NZ_JBHIRE010000170.1:0-961 GCF_042196885.1 Bartonella sp. AA86SXKL
GAACTTAACTCATGAAACGTATTGTTTTAACTGCAGCTTTATTTTCTATCTTTTCTTCAGTATTATCTCCGGTAACGGCTAATGCACTGCCGGTAGGGAATAGCTGGGGGACTAAGAGTAATGCGATAGTGGAGCAACTTGTAACAAAAAATAATTTTGGAGACAGAGAGAAAAAGATTCTTCAAAAAATTATTGTCCCCGAGAGAAAAAACCTCTTTACATATGACAATAACAAATTTCAAGTTCAAAATAAGTATCATACACTTCTTATGGCTCTTGGATTAAGAAATGGTTGTAGGGATCTTGATCCGAAGGAATATAGTGGCCAAAAATGGATGTCATGCTCTATTAATTGAAAGTAGTAAATAGAGAAAGACTCTTGATAAAGAGAGTGTATCTTGTTGTACGAGATGCACTTTCTCGCAAAGAGAGAGATGGTCTTGTTTTTAGCAGTTTAGGTCTTGGAAAAAGAGATTTTGGTGCGTTTTCTGGATATGTCAGCTATGATAACAGGCAACATGGTGACCAAAGTGGTCAAGTGAGAGCTTTTCTTTTTGGTGAAAAAGTCAGCAAGGAATTTTTATCTCTTAGATCTTTTGTATAACTCTTAGCGAAGCTTTTAAGATAAATTAAGCTTAAAAAAAAACAATTTCTAGAGTTGTCTATTATGATATGAAGTGGAAAGAGAAAAGATAAAATTTTAAATGTTGAGAACGTTTTTGAATAATATTGATAATTGCACTAAAAACTTCAGAATTCAAATCTTGCATCTCAAGTTCTTTTTTTAATTTTATTGCCTTATCATTCATTGAAACAATCATTCTTTTTATTTGCTTTTTTAAGGACAATTGAGCAGCTTTAGTATCCGCAACCATTTTATAAAAATGACGCAAATATGTATTTTCAGGCCTATATTCTCCTCCTATTTTCATAGCCATTTTCTGAGATAAATCTGAATAAA
>NZ_JBHIRE010000171.1:0-960 GCF_042196885.1 Bartonella sp. AA86SXKL
TTGGCGATGGTTGCACAACAAGCTTCAGCAAAAACACCGGCTGATACCCTTGTGATGGCTTGGAATCTTGATGCAATTAGTACATTTGATCCCGCACAACTTAATGATGTTTATGGAAGTGAAATTGTTCGCAATGTTTGTGATAATTTGGTCAGTACTGCGACAGATGATCCTGCTAAAATGGTTCCGTCTTTAGCAACACATTGGGATGTTTCAGGTGATGATCACAGTACGGTGATTACTTTTCATTTGCGTGATGGTTTGAAGTTTAATAATGGCAGATCAGCCAATGCCAATGATCTTCTTTGGAGTATGAAGCGGATTGTCAAATTGAAGATGGGTAATGCGGCAATTTTTAATGAATATGGAATTACAGAGCAAAATGTTGATGATGCTTTGCAAGCTGTTGATGAAAAAACGGTGGTAATGAAATTTGATAAGCCTTATCCAGCAGAGCTCATTCTTAATAATATTGTTGCAAGTCCGGCAACAGCTTTGCTTGATCGTAAGACAATTATGAAACACGAAAAAGATGGCGATTTTGGAAATCAGTATTTGAAAAGTCATGCTGCTTGTGTTGGTCCTTATCAGTTAAAAAGTTGGCGCCCTGGAGAAGCTCTTTTGTTGCGTGCAAGCTCTCACTATTGGGGACAAGCGCCTAAACTGAAGCAGATTTTAATTCGCCATGTTGCAGAGCCCGGAACACAACGTTTGTTGTTGCAAAAACATGATATTGATGTTGCTCGTAATTTGACACCTGAAGATCTTGCAGATCTGCAAAAAACAACAGATGTTAAAGTTGAAAGAGTGTTAGTGCCAACTATGATGTACTGGGGATTCAATACGACGAATCCTATTTTTGCTAAGGAAAAAGTACGCTTGGCGATGCGCTATCTCATAGATTATGAAGGTCTTGGCAAGAAGCTTCTCAAAGGTGTTGGTGTTCCACGGGCCAGTTTT
>NZ_JBHIRE010000172.1:0-955 GCF_042196885.1 Bartonella sp. AA86SXKL
GAGTCTTTGATCTTTCTTTTTGAAATCTAAGCAACGCTGAAATGTAAGCAGCGTTGCTTGTTTTTGTGCATTGCAAAAAACGTGATGTATCAAGCGTATATTTTTATCAAAAAAGAAAAATATATGAAGAAGCATTTCGATATATAAAAAGAATTTAGTATTATCTATCTCTGCTTGTGCTTTGTTTTTTCTCATTTTAACTTCACTCTAAACAGAAATTCTGATCTCAATTATCAAACGCACAAATCTTCATTCCCTTTTTGCAAGTAAATTACACGAATAACTCCACGGCAAATGCAAATAACCTTAGAATGGAGAATTCTATTGCGATGCTTGGATAGCAGCCATATTTCAATCAAACAATTAGAAGAGAGCCTAAATCATATATGCATTGAGCGTTAACAGCATTTCTGCTGTTATTAATCATGATGAATCTGCTGCATATCAAAAAGCCTTGAGGGACAAACTTAACCTTATATACGCAAACATCTTAAACTCAAGAATACTATCGTGCTGTTTCCATCAACATCAAAAGAGCAAAAGTAAAAGCCTTTGAAACGATAGCTTCTCGTAACAGAATAAAGAGAAGAATTCATATTTCAGTAAAACGCTTCAAAAAAGCTTAAACCGTGTAAAAGCTCCCATTTCAAGTAATGTCATAATTTTTATACACAGAACGCAAAAGTGCTAAAGAATAAAGATAATCACGAACATATCATAAGTTAATCCGTATAATTGTAGCCACAATACATGTTAAACTCCAATGCCCTCCTCGATCAATACAATCAGAACCTTTTGAAAACAGCAAACATGCCTTAAAAAGACAAAACACTTTCCGAAAGTCTTGTACAAGCGGAGTTCAATCTTGAGACACAGCGTCCAAATATTTGAGACACCAATGCGATAACAAAAGTGGAAAGAGAAGGAAAACCTCGAAGGAATTTTCTTCTTCCTC
>NZ_JBHIRE010000173.1:0-443 GCF_042196885.1 Bartonella sp. AA86SXKL
GGATCTGTTCATATGTTCAACTCTGCTTTACTTTCTAATATGTTACCTGTTCATATCATACGAAGCTTTGGGCTTGGATTATTACGTAATTGCTCACCTTTACGTAATTTATTTACAAGAGAAGGAATATATCCCGGTTACGGATTTAAAAAAATTATGCAAACATTTCCAATCAAATCACATAAACAGGAAAGTTCCATTTTCTTTTCAGTATTAGTCAAAGATCGGGACAGTGAAATGATATCAAAGAGTAGCTTATTCTAAAATTTTTTCACAAGCTACATTTAAAAAAGCTTTCGGAATATTAGGGGTATGAAAAGTTAATCAGGCATCTCCTATCAATGAATGTGAATCAGAAAAGTCAGATTTATCGACGATAAAAATCGCAAACTTTATTTTTATATTCTTACTCTATTCTATTTTCATCAAAAAAACAATAATCA
>NZ_JBHIRE010000173.1:463-948 GCF_042196885.1 Bartonella sp. AA86SXKL
AAATATATGAATATATAGGAATCAAAAGTGATAAAACAGTTTGCTGAAGCAAAGCGTAAATCACACAATAAAAAGTAGACGTGAATCTATTATAATACACTTTTAGTTATATCAGTTACTTAAATATATGAATTCTATAAAAATGCCTGTTTGAATAAGAAAAGAGAAATACACGGTCGTATAAAAAAGAAAAACGTTTTTAATTAATCAACGTAAATTTTAAAAATTTTACGTCATTAAATATAAAAATATAAAATTGAAAATAAGCTATTCTCTGGAACCTGTCATCAATAAAAAAGTTATTAAAGTATTGTTTCAATAGATGGTGACAAGATGAGATTAAGTAAAAATTTGAGATTAAGTATTTTTTTTATGCTGATTATATGTATCTCATCTATAGTTACAGTTTCAATAAGTGAAGTTTTCCATGCCCCCTATTGTCAAATCTTTGCATATGATTCTCAAAAAGACATTACTAAACCAGG
>NZ_JBHIRE010000174.1:0-947 GCF_042196885.1 Bartonella sp. AA86SXKL
ATTGGTGGATGAAAAAATGTTTGTACGCTGTGTAGCACAAGTGGACGTAGGGGATCATCATGCAATGCAATAATTGCTTTGATCCGTAATAGTTTTGCGCCATAAAAATTTTTTAGGAGATCTAAAAAAGTATCAAGGGTGGCGTAATCAATGGTCTCTTCATAGTCTAGAGAAAAAGCACGAATGGTCGATTGGTGCGTATGATCGTGTGGAGCAATAGAGCAGCATTGTTTAAGCCGCGTGTTTTCTGTTTTTTCATCCCATAATATTTTACTTATGAATGCAGTTGAACAGAAATGGTCAGAATGAACATCGATGATTTGCGCTATAGGATTAATTGCTTTGAGTGTGGTAAGAAGCGTGTTTGAAAGCGTTTTTGGATGAGTAAGGTCTGTTTTTGTGAGGATAATTTTGTCAGCAAGTGATAATTGTTTGTGTATTTCAGGGTGGCGTTTAAATATGGAAAGCGTGTTTAATGTATCGAATGTTACAAGAACAGCGTCGATGGACAATGTTTGCATTAAAAGTGGATGATTTAGCAGAGCTTGTAAAATAGGTGCGGGATCAGCCATTCCTGTTGTTTCAATGATAATGCGATTGAGTTTTTTGAGATGTCCTGTATGAACGCGATCAATCAAATCGATTAATGTATCAATGAGATCACTGCGTAAATTACAACATAAGCAACCATTAGCGAGTTCAATGATCCCTTCTGTTGTTTTTTCAACCAAAAGGTGATCAATACTCACGTCACCAAATTCATTGATGATAACAGCGCTGTCAGCCAAAAGAGGATCGCGCAACATCCGGTTGAGCAAAGTCGTTTTGCCCGAGCCTAGAAAGCCGGTAATAAGCGTGAGAGGAATGCGCTTTGTTTTCATAAGAATTATCGCGTGTGGTGTACGGCCTTTTTCAGGGCGTGATTTGTGTGTTTTTTACTCGGAATG
>NZ_JBHIRE010000175.1:0-946 GCF_042196885.1 Bartonella sp. AA86SXKL
TAGGTGCATTTATTTGTCGCGTCATATCAATAATGTCTACAAATGGGGTTGACAAACGTTTCATTTGTAGATATACCCATTGTTACTGCCCCTTATATTGGGCAAAACTTTACATACATAACCCCACAAAAATGGATGTTCCAGCATCCATTTGCAGGAGCGAAATTTATGACAATCACACAAAAAGGGGATCACCATAGTATCTTAGCCAAGCTACGCCACCGTAATATAATCTTGGCAAAACTCGAAAAAGCTTACAAAATACCGTCATCCAATATTAAAAATATTTGGACACAGCTTAACGAAAAAATTGAACACACCATTGCGGACTTTATCCGGTTGCTCGCTAAGCAGATGTTTATCAATCGCTAACTCAAAAGCTGCATTCGCATTTCTAAAGCAGAAAAAAAGCGTGATACGGTTTCCCTTGTTCACCCCCTATTCTACAATAATGCCGCTTAAACCTCATTGCAAGAATATGCAAAGCATTTCCCATAGTTTTTTAATTACATAAAATAAAAAATTTATCAATGTCTAAAAGTCAATACAAAATGAGTAAGATAACTTATGCTTCGGAAAAAATGAGACCACCATCTCTTATTCAAAAGCTGAACGTTTACAAGCCATTTCTGCTTATTGTTGATATCAATAGTACAAATTTTGCTTTGGTTGGCAATGGTGAGATCTTAGGACATTTGTTTTATCGTCAAAATAGTCCATCTTATACACAAATTAAAAGCCGTTTGGTAATATATCCTAAATGCTGTAAACTCTATAGTGAAGATATTGCCATACCTCTTCATGATTGGAAAATTGAAAATCTGGGTGGAATAAAGCTTCGGATAAAACATAATAGTTTAAAAACTGGTTCCTTGCACCAAATTGACAAAATTATGATGTTAGTATTTATGTCAGCTTTTGGTGAGGACAGTGGGGTAAGATCTAG
>NZ_JBHIRE010000176.1:0-941 GCF_042196885.1 Bartonella sp. AA86SXKL
GCTTTTCACGAAGAACAGCAGGCCATTGCGTTGCTTATTTTATGCACTTGTTTTAAGAAGACATTTTACTTTGCTCCCAATTTTCTCTTCCGATAACCATTTGTGAAGAGGATAATGCATGATTTATTGCAATATCACAGCCTTTATGCTTTGAAGTATAGCTTGCTACCGTCTATTCTATTTACCAGTTTAGTTTCTATGGTTGGTTTTGATGGTTGATAAGAGGCATATACCATTCTTTTTCAAATGGTTTTTATTTATACATTGTTTTCTCTTATGATGTGCAGGCGAATGTTTTTTCTGTTTCTAAAATACGAGGGGATGATATATGAAAAACTTCCTGTCTTCTTTGTATTCATTCAATCTGAAAATGACGAACGCTTCTTATAAATAAGGTATGATCTCAATGAGATGGAACAAGTTTTTTTCTTTTGGTTGATTGTATCGGCTATGCAGAAGTGGGCATTTTAAGAACTCAATGGGGGTTGATCTATGCTACAACTTTTGTTGTGAAATGTAAGAGGGAATTGTTTTGAAACTCTCAGATGCTTCTTGTCTGCTTTGTTATTTTCTGTATAATCGTAAAAACGATAAAGCTGAAAGGCATCATGAATGATCATTGGACTTTTGAATCAAAAAGGGGGTGTAGGAAAAACCACTTTGAGTGTGAATCTTGCTGCTAGCTTTGCACGCACAGGAGCGCGTGTGTTGCTTATTGATGTTGATCCGCAAGGTAGTGCATTAGATTGGGCAGCTGCTCGAGAAGGTGCTTCTTTGTTTCCAGTCGTCGGTTTGCCGCGCGCAACGGTTCATAAAGAAATTACACAGATTGGTCATAACTATGATCATATCATTATCGACGGTCCTCCACGTGTAACTGATCTTGCACGCAGTGCTCTTATGGCTTCGGACTTCGTGCTTATTCCAGTGCAACCTAGCCC
>NZ_JBHIRE010000177.1:0-937 GCF_042196885.1 Bartonella sp. AA86SXKL
TGCGCGTTATGTTACACCTTTGGAAACTGATTTTGTTGCGTCAAGTCTTATTGGTTCAAGTGTATATAATATAGAAAATGAAAATATTGGCGAAGTAAAAGATATTATTTTGCGTGAAAATAATATTACGGGATTTGTTATCGCTATTGGTGGTTTTCTTGGTATAGGGGAGAGTTATGTGGTCGTTGCACCAGAAACAGTGCAAATGACAAATGATTATGGAAAGTGGAAACTTATTATGAATGCGACAAAGGATTCGTTGAAGGAAGCTCCAACATTTAAATATGAAGGACATTGGCCACGCTAATTTTGTCTTTCTGTTTTTTGTAAATATAACAGTGCTATCATACTCTATAATAGCGCTGTTTTTATTTAAGAGAATTTTTTGAAGGTCTTGAAACAATTTTATCGAAGAAGCTGTTCTCGTTTCGATTGATTTAAATGGAATAAATAGCAGTGAGATCAATAGCTTATAGTAGTAGTAAAGAGGATGGTTATTAATTCTATTGCATTTTTTGTCTTTACCCATAATTTTAGGGAGCTTTTTTATCGTTTCCAGGGCAAATTTTTTGCGATCTGCGCTTTTTGTATAAAGAGACACCATAGTGTTATCTGTTCATCCCAAAAGTGCTTTTAATTGTGATACTGTTGCATCTCGTGTTTGGATGCATGTATCGTTGTTTATTTTTTTAAGCATTGTGTTGATTTTTTGATATTTTTTTCATTACACGTTTCATGAAATATGTGTCTAAAGCTTTTTCTTTGCTTTATATCTTGCAATTTTCAATGAGTTTTATTTCAAATGTTGCAGTGAGTTTAGAAAAAATGGAAAGAAACTCTGTTTCGAGTTTATTGTCTTTGTTTTTAGATAAGAAATGATATTATTTTTCTCCATATTTCTACCCCATATAAACAGTGTTTCTAGGCAGTTAAGCTG
>NZ_JBHIRE010000178.1:0-312 GCF_042196885.1 Bartonella sp. AA86SXKL
CACTATTACTCTAAACTTGACAAACTACCTCTATTACTGTCTCTGTTGATGCCTCTACATCGCAAATATTTTTACTTCTAAAAAATCGAAAACGTCCTCTCTCTTCTTTTGGCAAAAGAGTTGCTTTTTGTATCTCTTACTTTAGTTCTAACTGAGAAGAAAATATTCTAAACTCACGATCTTAATTTTACTCAAGCTACCTTGTTTACTGACTTGCGAGAATGAAAAGACTTCGCACGTTTTGCTATTGCTTTTGCTTTTCTGTGTCTTTCACTTTGAGACGAAGACTTTCTTCCCTCTGACTGTGCTGCA
>NZ_JBHIRE010000178.1:339-937 GCF_042196885.1 Bartonella sp. AA86SXKL
TGTGACTCTTAAACCATTTCTGACGCTTAGATTTTCTAAAATGAGGTCCCTTAATGTTTTCTTTTTCTATCCCTTCTATCACAAGAGGCTTTTCTGGAAAAGCAGCAAACTGTTCTGGTATAGTTTCACGCACCAATCTCATACAAATCAAGCGCTCTACAGCACGCAACCGCATCTGCTCCACACCTTCATCAAAAAGTGTTAGTGCCTCACCAGATGCGCCATTGCGTCCTGTGCGACCAATACGATGCACATAACTTTCAGCTTCATCTGGTAAATCGTAATTAATAACGTGGCTTATGCCTGGTATATCAATACCACGCGCTGCAATATCTGTTGCAACAAGAATCCGTACTGATCTTTCACGAAAAGCTTTCAATGCAGACTGCCGAGCACTTTGTGATTTATTTCCATGAATTGTCGCAACAGAATATCCTCTACTTGCTAAATTCCGCGTGACAGCATCAGCACAGTATTTGGTTCGAGTAAAAACAATAACCGAAACAAAATCTGGATTTGTCAAAAGCTTACCTAAAACATTCTTTTTTTCACATGTAGGAACACAATATAATTTTTGAGCAATTTCCGCAGCCGTAGT
>NZ_JBHIRE010000179.1:0-937 GCF_042196885.1 Bartonella sp. AA86SXKL
GAGGGAGGGGCTACGCGCAAGCCAGATTGCAGCTCAGTTAGGTGGTGTTAGTAGGAATGCAGTGATTGGTAAAGTGCACCGATTAAAACTACCGGGACGTGGTAAAACAGCACAGGGGGGGGGGCGTGTACAAAAGGCACTTGTTGGGGTCAGTTCATCGCCTGTGCGGATGCGTCGCACACCATCGACAGTATTACCGACAAATACTGCTTCTTGCAGTGTTGGAGCGACAGCTTTAAAGGTGGATGTTGTAGTGGAGGATGTGACAGAAGTTGATTTGCCCGAAAAATCAAATGTGGTTGTACCTATATCACGTCAGCTTAATCTTTTGCAATTGAGTGAAAATACATGTAGGTGGCCAGTTGGGGATCCTTTATCACCAGATTTTCATTTTTGTGGTGCCGATTCTGGTGAGAATAGTCCTTATTGTGCCTTTCATGCTAAAATAGCATTTCAGCCAATCTCTGAAAGACGGCGGATAAGAATATAATATTTGTAATATAATCTACGTTGTATTCTATATCCTTATTATTAAATGTCAGCTTAAATGTTTTAGGGCATAAGACCATTAACTGGGGGTATAGATCACCAAAAATCTTTCTTTTAAAAAAATGCATTAATAGATTATCTGCTATGAGAAAGAAAAGTGCAAAGGTTATGCCTTAAGGAATGTAGAAATTTTCCCTTCCGAGAAACTCATTCAAGTTTTATTTTTTCGTGTTATTGAATAATAAGAGGCGGTGTTGTTCTAACTGGTGTTTTGATTGCGCAATGACCGGTAATATTTTATTGCGTGCGAAATGCTGCTAAACAAATGAAATTTAAAGAATTAGAGGATATACTCTATAAAGGCGTAAACCATTGTTCTCTTCATCGCCCCTTTTTAGTTGAGTTTTGTGACTTTCAAAAAAATCTACGACAATATCCTTTAAATCAT
>NZ_JBHIRE010000180.1:0-930 GCF_042196885.1 Bartonella sp. AA86SXKL
GAATTAACAGCAGAAGCTGGTATTCCTCTCATTTATATGTCAGCGCTTATCGCCAATAAAAATGCTTCTTTTTTGTATGCACGCGTTAAATCCATGAGTGAAGAAATCATTCATAACGAGCATCCTCAAGCAACTATTATGCGCCCATCCATCATCTTTGGACCAGAAGATTGTTTCTTTAATAACTTGGCAAATTTGTCGTGTTTTCTACCGATCATACCCCTTTTTGGCGGTGGGCAAAGTAAATTGCAGCCTGTATATGTTGGTGATGTCGCTGAATTTATTGTACGCGCTCTAGAAGGACAAGTTATCTCTGGAAAAAGTTATGATCTTGGGGGTCCACAGATTATCACATTTCAAAATGTCCTTGAATATATATTAAAAATTATTCATCGTAAAAAAACAATTCTCTCTATGCCTCTTTCTGCCGGCTTATTTATTGGAGGTCTTTTGGGAACTATTGGTAAATTGCCTCTCGCGCCAACACTAGTAACAGCTAGTCAAATACGTTTTCTGCAAATAGATAACATTGTTTCTCAAGAAGCTATAGAAAATGGCTACACTTTAGAAGGAGTAGGAATTACCCCTAAAGCAATGGCGGCACTCTTGCCAAGCTATCTCTGGCGATTTCGTCCACATGGTCAATTTTCCCGAAATTTACCAGCTTAGCCCATATTTTCCCAGCAGCTTGTGTCTGTGCAACGCATTTTCCCAATCAGAGAACACTTAAACTAGAGACCAGAAAGTTTCTATAAAAGAAGCTTTTTATAAAACCATTAGCAGATATACCCGAAATGGTTCAATTTATTGAAAAAGCTTTCGATAAAATGGCGCTTTTATAAAGATGTTCACCATCATTTTGCACTGTTTTCTTAGTGGAACTGGAAGAAAAGATACAGATGCAATTTTGCTACCTCACTCTTTTTATCA
>NZ_JBHIRE010000181.1:0-930 GCF_042196885.1 Bartonella sp. AA86SXKL
AGTAGGCAAGGGCAATTATAGTGATATTCAGCAGCGGCAAAACGTCCAGCAAGAAGCCCTATTGCTGATGATTCTACATACCCCTCACATCCGGTAATTTGCCCTGCAAAGCGCAGTCCAGGCCTTTGTTTTAAACGAAGAGTTTGATCAAGAATGATTGGTGAGTTGAGATAGGTATTACGGTGAAGTCCACCAAGGCGAGCGAACTCTGCGTTCTCAAGACCGGGAATCATTCTAAAAATGCGAACTTGTTCGCCATATTTCAATTTTGTTTGAAAGCCTACCATATTATAAAGGGTTCCAAGCTTATTGTCTTGGCGTAATTGGACGACGGCATAAGCTTTAACTGTGGGATTATGAGCATTAGTTAATCCCATAGGCTTCATGGGACCATGTCTGAGCGTTTCAAGTCCGCGTTCCGCCATAACTTCGATTGGTAAGCATCCATCAAAATAGGGTGTTTTTTCAAAGTCGCGGAATTCTGTTTTTTCCGCATTTTTCAACGCTTGAACAAATGCTTCATATTGTTCTTTATTAAGGGGACAATTAAGATAATCCTTTCCTGTTCCCTCAGGACCGATTTTATCATAGCGCGATTGATACCAACAAATATCCATATTAATACTATCGGTATAGATAATAGGTGCGATAGCATCAAAAAAAGAGAGAGCTTCTGTTCCGGTTATTGTTTGGATTGCTTTAGCGAGTTTTGGTGAGGTAAGGGGGCCTGTTGCAATGATAATGTGAGGCCAATTCTCAGGAATCTCTTGAATTTCTTCGCGTTTGATTGTTATAAGCGAATGGTTTTCAAGGGCGGATGTTACAGTTTTTGAAAATCCATCACGATCAACAGCAAGAGCACTTCCAGCAGGAACTTTGTTGGTATCGGCCGCTTTCATAATTAACGATTTCGCTAATCGCATTTCAGCA
>NZ_JBHIRE010000182.1:0-925 GCF_042196885.1 Bartonella sp. AA86SXKL
GCCACTGCTTATGTTACTTTAGAACCTTGTTCGCATTATGGCAAAACTTCGCCGTGTGTAAATACTCTCCTCAAATCCGGTATTTCGCGGGTTGTTATTGCTCTTACTGATTTAGACAAGAGGGTTAATGGTCGCGGTATTGCCCTTTTGCGTGCGGCTGGGATTGAGGTTATTGAGGGGGTTTTGGCTAAAGAAGCTTTTGAATCCTTGTGTAACTACTGGTGTATAAGGAAGCAGCAACGTTGTGCAGTCACTTTAAAAATGGCAATTTCTGCTGATAATGGTGTTGGGAAAAAGGGGCAAGGCGGAATAAAAATTAGTGGAACGACTTCTCATGCCCAGACTCATATTCTCCGTGCTCAAAACAATGCTATTCTTGTTGGTATTGGTACTATATTAGCGGATGATCCACAATTAAATTGCCGTTTGCCAGGAATGGAAATGCATTCGCCTATACGTATTATTTTGGATGCAAATTTATGCATTCCACTCAATGCAAAAGTTGTTCAAACAGCAAAAATAATTCCTACATGGGTTATTTGTGATGTAAACTTTTCAAAGAAAAGCAAAAAAATCGCTCTGGAACAGTATGGAGTGTCTGTTTATTCGGTAGAAGTGAGCAATGGTTACATGCCGCCCCTTACTATTTTACAGCTGCTTTATCAACGCGGAATCAATAGCGTTTTACTTGAGGGAGGCGTAAAGACGGGAGAAATTTTTTTAAATGCTGGTTGTGTAGATCATTTGATATGCTGTTATGCACCCGTTATTTTAGGAAAAGACCGTATTAAAGCCCCTCATTTTGGGAATTATCTCTCGCAATTTCATGAAGTGGAGACAAGAATGTTTGGAAAAGACCGTTTTTATAAATGGAGGCGTAAGACATTATGTTCACAGGAATTGTAACGGATATCGGTTGTGTTGA
>NZ_JBHIRE010000183.1:0-921 GCF_042196885.1 Bartonella sp. AA86SXKL
TTGTAATTGATAGACCACCCTGCAGGACATTTGCTTCAATTTCCTTAGCATTAACGCGCCCACCTGTTGATACAGCAAGTGCAAACGAATTTGCGTGTATTGTTGCTTTTGTAACTGTAGCGACTGCTTTTTTAGTAGCATGCACTCCAGAAGATCCAGTGTGTATAAAAACATTATTAAGTTTTTTTTCTTCTCCATTAGTTGTACGAACGGTAGGGATTTCATGGTGTAATAGTGTCTTTGCATGAGTTGAACCGAAATGAGAGAAAATCAAAGTTCCAGCAATTGTACATAACAAAAAATTTTTCTTATTAGATTTTTTACACATAAATATGCCTTTAGTATTGGTATGCCTTTGATGCTTACTTCATTCCCCTGATGGCGCAAGTACCGGGGCGGTTTTATATCATTATGTTTTTTGTGTAAAGAACAAAACGAAATGATGCATAGTGCTTTCTATCGTTCGAAAAGTTGCGTCAGAAACGTTCCTAAAAGGATCATGTAAACCAATGCATCATGCAAACCAGTTGCACATGGATTGCAGAAAAATGCGCTTGTTAAGTTGCTGTTTAGTCAACGTTATGAAACAGGATATTTTGAAAGATTATCTCTTGAGAAAAGCTTGTTGTTATGGATATTTCGACAGAGTTGGGGAAAAAGATAGTTATGCCCTTTTAAAAAGCTTTCAGTAGCTTTTCTTGTATAGAGAAGAATAAAGAATTCATGATGTTTTTTAATATAAGATAAAGGATTTAAATTATTTTTTTACATTGATAAAAGAGAGAAGGAGGTTGTGGTAAGATAATTTGATTTCATAAAACAAAAAGGCAACTTTCTTGAGAATTTGGCATTCATGGGGGGCATTCTCTTCACATGAAGAACAGAATGCTGTTGTGGTGCACATTTACGCGCTTGTTTTAA
>NZ_JBHIRE010000184.1:0-544 GCF_042196885.1 Bartonella sp. AA86SXKL
TAACCGCCAAGCGAGTGATCTCATTGAGTGGATGGGAGTACGTTCTGGGGTAGGGCGTGTGGTTCCGAAAGGCTTTCCAAAATCAGGGAAATTTACCAATTAAACTGTGTTCCATATTTAATTCTTAAGTTTTGTGTTTTAAGTCAAGATTTGAAAAAAGGTGGAGTGCTGGTAATATTCCATTTGTAAAGAACAGGAATTTTATTATGGGAAAGTATGACATTTAGTACAAATTAGCAAAAGATTGAATGTTTATGGATGGATAGGCTTTTGTTATTCTCGTAAGGATTAAAAACTTTCTCCGTTATTTTAATAAATGTTCATTTTATTTTAAAATGGGGGTTCAAGAATGTGATCTTGCCCTTATTGTCAGGCAAGTTATTTGGCATATTTCAACATTATAAATCCTGCGTGAAAGAACATAAGGACTATGGATAATAATGGTGTTTCTGTAGATCTTGATTTTACCTTTGCTGAGGTCTCTCACTCTTTTGCAGATATAGATTTAGGTGGTAGGCTATAGAGAAAGTCTAGCATGAGATGA
>NZ_JBHIRE010000184.1:600-920 GCF_042196885.1 Bartonella sp. AA86SXKL
TTGTCCTCTAAAAATCATGCTATGATTGATGCTATGGGCTCAGTTTGACGGTATCTTCTCACTTTTTGGAACAGCAATGATATGCTTCAAGCACTTTAGCTTATTGAAGAGGATGAAACTAAATAAGTTATTGCTGATAAAGGTTATGTTTAGAGGTACAAAGAAAACTGATGAGGCAGCAAAACTCCATCTCTGTTTTTCTTTTTCGCTCAACTAAGAAAATATTGCAGAATAATGATGATCATTTTTATAAAGAACGCCATCTTGTCGAATGTTTTTTGAATGAAATTAAATATTTCAGATTTATTTTCTGATGAGTT
>NZ_JBHIRE010000185.1:0-917 GCF_042196885.1 Bartonella sp. AA86SXKL
AGGAGGCCAAGACTTATCATGCTTGTGATTCCATAGGTTTCTGCACTTAAATGCAGCTCGGTGCGGATACGGACAATCGATAATACGTTGAGAGCAGAGGTGAGGATAATGGTGATGATGAGGAGGTAAGAGCATAGACGACATGTTTTTTACGCAAGAATCCCACTACATCTAATCCCTTTTTGATTTGCTGCGCTGTGTTTGTCGTTTGTGCATGAAGTTTTAAATTTTTAAAATAGTAGATGGTGATAAAGGCTCTGCATAGAGAACCATTATCGAAAACAGGAACAATCCTTTTTGTCCGTTTGATAGACCATACAATACACCGCCTAACAGTGGTCGGCCAATGTAGCCAAGATTACGGACTGTTTGGGTAATACGGTTTCATTGGTGATCATTATTTGCGAAGTCAGGTACAGCAACAAGAATTGCAGACCAAAAGAGTGAACCAGCACAGCCCAGTGTGAAAGAAAGGGTAATATAAAGCCAAAACTGGTTGACGACTACGGCTGTGGTTATGCATATTGCTTGAAATAATAGAATAATAGGCACTGTTCGTGCTGGCTGGAAGTGATGCAAAAAATGTGGGGCAAGGGGTCCTGCACAAATTCCTCCTATAAGCCCTGCAAAAAGCAGCTCTAAAATAGAGGCAGTACTCTTTGCTCAGTGTAAAGCAAATGTCATTTGAGCCGTTTTATCGGCAAAACCACTTAAGCCCAAAACGAGAAAAAGTCCCATATAGGCGAAAATCATGGATTTTTTCTTTGTCACAATGCTCCCCAACATGCTAAAGCTTTTACGGCTTTTAAAATTTCCTCCTGCGCATATCTATAGGATTTATCATTTAATTTTGCTCTGTCTAGTTTTTTCCTGATGAAAGTTGGGAAAGGAATCCCTCTAAATGAGAGCTCTATTCA
>NZ_JBHIRE010000186.1:0-916 GCF_042196885.1 Bartonella sp. AA86SXKL
AAGATTGGAAATGGGTTGATAGACCGCCCAATCAAGAGGCATGGGAAACTTATGAAGGGGCATTTCGTTCTCTTTATAATAACCCCCTTGGTTCACCAGAACACCCTCTTGTGATGCGCTTTTCTGCTGAAGCTCAAGAGATCTTTCGTGAATGGATGCAAAAGATTTTTAAAGAAGCCAAAGAGAATAACCTTTCTGAAAGCTTACAAGCGCATCTTTTGAAAATGCCTAAGACCATAGTAAGTCTTGCATTAATTTTTGAATTAACCGAAGGGGGGCGTTTGGAAATCAATAGAGATACCCTTGAAAGAGCCTTGCGATGGGAAAAATATTTGTTAAGTCATGTCAAAAGGCTCTATGCGGCGGCGAATAGCTTAGCAACAGAGGGGGCAAAATTAATTGTCGAGCGTTGTGATTGTTTACCCGATGTTTTTACAACAAGGGATATTTATAAACGTGATTGGAAATGTTTCAAAGATAATGGAGCTGTTAAGCAAGCTTTAGAGCTTTTATGCCGTTGTAACTATATACGTGAAATCTCTGGAGACAAGAGCTCACAAGGCGGTCGCCCTACCATACGCTATGAATGGAATCCCTTAGTGACAAGCCATAAAACATCACACTGAGGCAATTTGGAAATCTTATAGAACATTAACAATATAACAGTGAACTCTTCAAAGCACTCCTCATTATGAGTTTTGGGGGGGCTTTTTATACGTATTATTTTATTTTTTTAATTAGAAATAAAAGTTATTATATTTCAATGCGTTAATGTTTTAAAGAAACAACCTATATTAAATACAATTCGTAAATACAATCTATAATATATATAAAAAGGGGTTTTGGGGGTTTTAAAAACAGACAAAACCTATCAAAATACTCATTCTGATATATTAAAGCCCATAGTACATTTATC
>NZ_JBHIRE010000187.1:0-560 GCF_042196885.1 Bartonella sp. AA86SXKL
GCTGCTGCATTCGCATTGGAATCTGATCGTTTATAAGTAATGACCTTAAATTGCACTGATAATCTATTATAGAGGAGGTTTTTCTCTACTAAGGATTCATTGGTGTTTGTGATAAGTTTAATGGCTTCCATTGCTTGGAGTGTTCCAATGACTCCGGGTAAAGCGCCGATAATTCCAGTTTCAGCACATGTTGAGAGAGTGCCGGGAGCTGGTGGATTTGGGAATAAATCACGATAGTGAGGGTTATTGTCTTTATAAGGCATGAGCACTGTTAATGAGCCGTCAAAACGTCCTACAGCACCGCTTATTAAAGGTTTGGCACATTGGGCTGTATGATCAGCAAGCAGATAGCGTGTGGCAAAATTATCACTCCCATCAACAATGATGTGATAGGCGTTGAGCAATTTACCCACATTACTTTTATCTAAGCGTAGGGTGTGTTTTTCAACCGTAACATGAGGATTTATTGCGTTTATAGTGGCTTTAGCACTGTCAGTTTTACATTGGTTAATTGTGTTTGTTTTATGAATCACTTGGCGTTGTAAATTGGAGAGTGAAAC
>NZ_JBHIRE010000187.1:627-915 GCF_042196885.1 Bartonella sp. AA86SXKL
AACAGGAGCACCAAGACCGCCTGCGCCAATAACCAGAACACGTGCAGCTTTGAGCTTTTGTTGTCCCACACCACCAATTTCAGGCAAAATGATGTGGCGTGCGTAGCGTTCGATTTCTTCATTGCTTAATTTTGTATTAGCTTCTTGTATCATAGGCTTTCTCTTGTCATAGTTCTTTTATAGTTTACTAAGTTTATGGCGCATAGACCAGTCCGCTTTCGGTTATAGGGAGGTTTTATTTATGAAGATTGCCATTCAAATGGATCATATTTCAACACTTCAAATTCA
>NZ_JBHIRE010000188.1:0-292 GCF_042196885.1 Bartonella sp. AA86SXKL
ACCAAAATTTTGAAAGCAAAAAAGAAAGAATGGTTCGCTCTTGCCCAAGGCTTGTTGGAATATGAGACTTTAACTGGCGCTGAAATTCAAGAAGTCATCGCAGGAAAACCTCCTTCACGAACCCAAAAAAATGAAAATGCTTCTCCACGGACTTCTTCTGTCCCTAAGGCTGGAGCAAGTAAAGATGAATTCGATCAAGAAACACTGGATAAAAAAGATGCGCATAAAGAAGATAAAGAAAAGGAAAAAATAAAAGCTGAAAAGGAAAAAGAAAAATAAAATCATACTAAAA
>NZ_JBHIRE010000188.1:320-906 GCF_042196885.1 Bartonella sp. AA86SXKL
TGTCTAAAAGAAAAAAATCTCCTGGGGCTGAGAAAAAAACACAAAGCACAAAAAAAACTCCCCAAGCAGCCAACTTCTCTGGAAGCAAAGAAAACACTGAAAAAGACCTAAATGCTGCTGAACGTAAAGGCAAACAGGAACCCAAAGCTTGAGGGACTCTGTCTTGGAAAAATCCTACGCCAAATTCTTTAAGACAAGGTGCTAATTTGCCTTAAGGTTTTGAAATACTCTTTCGAAGAGGATATAAAAGGTAATGTATTACTTTCGGGTTTGCCAAGGGGCATGAAAACAGGTGGTGCACTGCTTTAGGTTTAGGAGACTTTGAAAAGGGGCTGTGATGCGTGTCTTGATTGAGAAAAATGTCAGAGAGAGCCGGCGTGGTTTGAGTGAGAGCATGCGTGTGTGGTGTGAGAGCTTGTGGGTTTATCTTTTAGGTGTTTAAAGTAAGTGTTCAAAGCGAGCGTAGGGACAAAATGCGTCATAGAAAAACACTGTTGAATGTGGAGGGCATAAAACTATGTTCAATGGTCCAGGGGCTTTAGAAAACCGGAGATTTGTGCAGGAGGAAGACGTGAGGCGGGTATCT
>NZ_JBHIRE010000189.1:0-905 GCF_042196885.1 Bartonella sp. AA86SXKL
CTCTAAGATATTTATGAGCTGCGTAGAGCGCTATTGTTGCTGCGTTTGAAACGTTTAACGATTTAATATTTCCAGGCATATCAAGGCGTGTTAATGCACAAACGTTTTCACGTGTTTTTTTGCGTAAGCCTTTACCTTCTGCTCCTAGAACAAGAGCAATTTTTTCTCCTGTTAATGTTGTTTCGAGAGGATGATTGCCTTCTGAATCAAGTCCAAAACTGATAAAGCCTGCTTTATGGAGTTCTTGGAGTGTTTCTGCGAGGTTTTGTACGGTGATATAATGAATCATTTCCAACGCTCCGGATGCGGCTTTAGCAAGAACGGGGGAGTGGCGATAAGTTGTAATAAGTGCCTCAGCTTTAAATGCGACTGCAGAGCGCATAATAGCGCCGACATTATGTGGATCAGTAATTTGATCCATTACAATGACAAGATCAGTATTTGTTAGTTCGGATAATTGACACGGCTTGAGAGGTTCAGTTTCCAAAACAATACCTTGATGAACTGCATCACTTCCAACGAACGAATCAAGTTGTTTGGGTAAGCATAATGTGATGGGACAAGGTAAATCTGATTCGGGTATATTTAATCGTTTTAAGGCATTTGGTGTGATATAGAGATGTTCAAAAACTCTTTTAGGATTTTTTAAATGAAGACCATAAAGATAGATTGTTCCATGTCTCATGGGAACAGATTTCTGTTTCATGCGCGCTGCAGGTAGAATGCCTTTTTTATCGTGAGATCGACGCTGTAAGCGATTATAGTGAAAACTTTTCGATATTTTTTCTCTCATATCCTCTTTATAGCGCGTTAATAATAAAAGTAGAGAGAAAAAAGCTGTGGTTTAAAATTATTAGCAAGAAATTTGTACGGAATCGTATTTATTCTGTTAACAGA
This sequence comes from Bartonella sp. AA86SXKL, assembly GCF_042196885.1. NCBI lineage: Bacteria > Pseudomonadati > Pseudomonadota > Alphaproteobacteria > Hyphomicrobiales > Bartonellaceae > Bartonella > Bartonella sp. AA86SXKL. The sequence goes on from NZ_JBHIRE010000189.1 coordinate 898, forward strand.
TACGATGG
>NZ_JBHIRE010000190.1:0-565 GCF_042196885.1 Bartonella sp. AA86SXKL
GTCTTTACCCCTGCGAGATGCATTTTCTGTTCTCTTCTTTGTTTCTGTAGGCATGTTATTTGACCCAGGAAAAATACTGTCTCACTTTTTTCCTCTCTTAGCAACATTATTCATTATTATAATAGGAAAATCTGCTGTTGCCTTTTTCATCCTTAAAGCTTTTCGCTACTCTAATGCAACAGCTTGCACAATTTCTGCCAGCCTCGCCCAAATTGGAGAATTTTCTTTTATCCTTGCAGGTTTAAGTTTAAGCCTTGGGCTTTTAAACAACGATGCTCATGACTTTATCCTTGGAGGGGCAATTCTTTCTATTTTAGTCAATCCCCTCATTTTTATTGCCTTTGATAAAATTAAAAAACATCTAGAAAATTTGCCTAAAAACTCACAAGACACACAAAAAATCATTGATATTGATCCGAAAGACCCTGACCAAGAATTTTTACCAATGACCTCAAAAACAAATCATATCGTAATTATTGGTTACAGCCGTATTGGTAAATGTGTTGCACTATCTTTAATAAACAGAGGTGATCCTGTAGTTATCGTAGAGGAATCAAAACGCCTT
>NZ_JBHIRE010000190.1:600-905 GCF_042196885.1 Bartonella sp. AA86SXKL
TGGTTTTGAGGTCATTTGCGGTAATATCATTAAACAAGATGTCATGAATGCTGCAAATATGAGCAATGCGTACAAAGTTGTTATTACAATGTGCAATACTATTGAAGTAGGAGAATGTATCGTGAATATACGTGATATGAATAAGGATATCCAGATAATCACACATACACTATCCGATGTAGATACAGCTTATCTCATTGATTTAGGCGCAGATATTGTAGTAACTGATGAAGAAGAAATCGCAAATGGTGTTATTGAGCATATAACTGGACAGAGATTCATAAAAAATATTGCGCAATCATGAA
>NZ_JBHIRE010000191.1:0-565 GCF_042196885.1 Bartonella sp. AA86SXKL
TTCCTGAAAGCTCTGGAAATTGTATCTTCCTCAATCTTCTTTTTTCTTTGTTGCCTGTTATTATTATCGTTGGAGCTTGGATCTTCTTTATGCGACAAATGCAAAGTGGATCGCGTGGGGCAATGGGGTTTGGCAAATCAAAAGCAAAATTGCTCAATGAAGCGCAGGGGCGCGTTACCTTTCAGGATGTTGCTGGTGTTGAAGAAGCAAAACAAGATCTACAGGAAATTGTCGAATTTTTACGTGAGCCACAAAAATTTCAACGCTTAGGTGGACGTATTCCACGCGGCGTTTTGCTTGTTGGTCCTCCTGGAACTGGTAAAACCTTGCTGGCTCGCTCCGTCGCTGGTGAAGCCAATGTACCGTTCTTTACTATTTCAGGGTCCGATTTTGTCGAAATGTTCGTCGGTGTTGGGGCAAGTCGCGTGCGGGATATGTTCGAACAGGCTAAAAAAAATGCTCCCTGTATTATCTTTATCGATGAAATCGACGCTGTCGGGCGCCATCGGGGCGCCGGATTAGGAGGCGGGAACGATGAACGGGAGCAGACCTTAAACCAGTTGCT
>NZ_JBHIRE010000191.1:648-904 GCF_042196885.1 Bartonella sp. AA86SXKL
GGACGTTTTGATCGGCAAGTTGTTGTGCCAAACCCTGATGTCTCTGGGCGTGAACAAATCTTGAAAGTCCATGTGCGCAATGTGCCTCTAGCTCCTAACGTGGATCTGAAAGTTTTGGCAAGAGGAACGCCAGGATTTTCTGGTGCTGATCTGATGAACCTTGTCAATGAAGCCGCTCTCATGGCTGCGAGCCGTAATAAAAGAGTCGTCACTATGCAAGAGTTCGAAGATGCAAAAGATAAAGTCATGATGGGGG
>NZ_JBHIRE010000192.1:0-544 GCF_042196885.1 Bartonella sp. AA86SXKL
CACTTAAAACGGCTTTTCAAAATGGTATTCCACATTCTTATATCAATAGCGCGCAATTACCAACGGCTTATGATGCACTCTATAGTGCCTTGCTTAGCCACAATATATCACAATCGCTTTCTTATCGTCTTATTCGTCTGCTTGCCACCAATATTGATATGAAAAGCCGAATAACCCCCAATGATCAAATCGAAATATTTTATGCCGTTCCACAACAAAGCGAGATAGAGAAAAACAACAAAGAAACGCTAAATGGTCAAAAGAGCCAGAAAGCAAAAGAATATCCAACCAATGCAGATCCTGAAATTCGTTATATCAGTGCCACTTTTGGCAATGCAACTTACAAATATTATCGTTACCAATCAAAAGACGGCAGTGTCGATTATTATGATTCAGAAGGAAAAAGTTCCAAACCTTTTTTACTCCGCAAACCCACTCCCAATGGCATTTTTGGCTCCCCCTTTGGTCCACGCAAACATCCTATTTTAGGCTATGTCCGTATGCACACAGGCGTTGATTGGGTTGCACCAAAAGGATCACCCAT
>NZ_JBHIRE010000192.1:572-901 GCF_042196885.1 Bartonella sp. AA86SXKL
ATGGTATTGTCATAAAAATGGGTGTTAGCGGTGGCTATGGAAACCATACAGAAATTCAACATCCCAATGGATATATCAGCAGTTATTCACACCAAAGTCGTTATGCACCAGATATCAAACCAGGCGTTAAAGTACGGCAAGGACAAATCATTGGATATGTTGGAACAACGGGAATGGCAACCGGTCCTCATTGTCACTTTGAAATTATTGTCAATGGCGTAAAAGTTGATCCCATGCGCATCCGTATACCTGACAGTAAAACCTTAACCAATCAAGATCTACAGGCATTCTTACGCGAAAAAAACAATATTGATTCTTTGCTAAACAGT
>NZ_JBHIRE010000193.1:0-899 GCF_042196885.1 Bartonella sp. AA86SXKL
CAGCTGGAAGCGTCCGTGTTACCTTTATCCGAGCATCCATATTTGTATCAAAAAAGTGAAAGAGTATTAAAGCTAAGAGAAATTGTAGCCCATCCAAATTATCTTATATTGTATCAAGTGACCGTAAATCAAATTGAGATTGTTACTGTAGTACATACTCGGCGTGAGTTTCCTGTTTCTCTGTGATTTTTTATCTTCTTAAAGGACAAGATATTTAAAATATATCTGTTTTTAGAATGATATTCTATATCAGCAAAAATGATCATTTTTTAACTTGAGTGAGAACCTCAAAGACAGTAAGTTTCTCTCATCACAAACCTTCTCAGATTGAATCAATTAAAATCACTTGCTTTCATGTCACATAAGTGGGGCTAGCGTGCAGATAAAAACTGTTAAAGACAAGGAATAAAAATACCTCTTATGAATCGTCTCAATGCAAGAGCTCTCGCAACATTGAGGGCTGGCAAATAGTATGATGTATGATGGTGCCGCCTTATTACTTCATAAGCGTAAAGAGGGTGATGTACAACAGCTTTTACGCTATACCATTCACGAGCTTCCGTCGTAAAATGAGTTTGGGTGCGCTGATGAATGTTTGTTTAAACAGGCACTTGAATTCACAATCCAATGACATTCTATTCTTCATGAGAGATGTGACATTATTAAAGAATGCAATAAACAAAAGCGTGAGGCAACGCACACTCCGCATTATTTAAAAGATGTTGCCGTGGGTGCTTTTGAAAACCATACAGCAGAATTAAAAGGAGATGGCAAGAATGGGAGAACTGGTTTTCACCTTTACAACTTTATACTTTCCTCAAATTAGGTTGTATACCCATTTCAGAAATGACACAAACAAAGATACGCAATACCCTTGTTCCTATTTGGCATATAAAAGC
>NZ_JBHIRE010000194.1:0-894 GCF_042196885.1 Bartonella sp. AA86SXKL
AGGAAAAAAAGTCATTGTATCTGGTAAAGTTGAGCGGTTTAACGGACAACTTTCCATGGTACATCCCGATCATATTGCCCCAAGTAAGCAATCAAATCAAATGCCTTTGATCGAACCCATCTACCCTTCTACTGCTGGTCTATCAGCAAAAACGCTAAGGCGTACAATACAAAATGCCCTTGAATATATTCCTCTCTTACCAGAATGGATAGAGGAAAGCGTCAAAAAACAGCAAAACTTTTCTTCTTTTTCTGTTGCTTTACGTCGCATCCACGCCCCCATTGATCCCGATGATTTAGCTCTAGAAAGTACAGCACGCAAACGTCTTGCCTATGATGAATTGCTCGCTTGTCAATTAGCTCTTGGGCTAATGCGTTTGAAAACCAAATCTCTTGTCGGAACTTCTCGCCCACCAACAGGAACATACACTGAAAAATTGCTGAAAATCTTACCCTTTCAACTTACAAATGGACAAAAAAAAGCAATACAAGATATTGCCAATGATCTCGCTTCACCAGAACCCATGTTAAGACTTCTCCAAGGTGATGTAGGAGCAGGAAAAACCGTAGTTGCACTCATGGCAATGGCACAAATTGCTGAAAATAGAGGACAGTCAGCTTTAATGACTCCAACAGAAGTTCTTGCAAGGCAACATTTTGCGACAATTGCACCTCTTGCTGAAAAGATCGGACTACAAACAGTTCTTTTAACCGGACGAGAAAAAGGAAAATTGCGCACAAATATCTTGAACAATATTTCATCAAGTCAAGCCTCTATTATTATTGGAACCCATACTCTCATACAAAATAACGTCACTTATAATAATCTTTCTTTAGCCATTATCGATGAACAACATCGTTTTGGGGTAAATCAACGCCTTGCACTTACAGCAAA
>NZ_JBHIRE010000195.1:0-894 GCF_042196885.1 Bartonella sp. AA86SXKL
GCTTCTGTTTCCCTCCTCGTTCATGGCACTCCAGCAGAGCAGACACCCCTTGGTAAACTTTGGTTAGGGGCTAATGAACTACGTGGCGGTGTAGAAATTCTCAAAACACCCATCAACATTCCTTTGCGTGCTGATGTTCGCGAACAATTCAAGATTTTATTGAGGTTTTAACATGAAACATGAAAGCGGACTACCCTTTGCAATTGATAGATCGGTAGGCAAAGATGAACAACAAAGCGTGGTGTTTTATGGCAGGCGCTCTTTTCTTCAAGGTGGTGAACTCAATGAAATGCAAACCATCATAAGGGGGCGTCATGACCGTTTGGGGCGCCTTGTGGCACAAGAAGGAGACCGCGTTGAACGAGCAGATGCCTTTGTCAATAAAGACACAAAAACCGTTACCTTAACGGAGGGCAAGATTTATATCGCAGGCGATATCTTTCCCGTCTCAAATGCTGTTCTCACGAATATTTCCATGATGGGGCGCGTGGAAATCGGTGTAAAGTTGCAAAAGAAATGGGTGACCTATGAGGATGATCCAGAACTGTTAGGACAAGTTCCAGGCTCCTTGGCAGAAGGAGAGCCCGGGGCGGCACGCGAGGTCGCAAAACTTGTCTGGGCTCTCAAAGATGATGACCAGAAAGGGACTTTTTTTCCGGTCTATATTTTGCAAGATGGTGTTTTGATTGATCAAAAATCCCCCTCATTACTTGAACCCGCTATGCAAGCCATTGCAACGTATGATCGCGCCCATGGACACTATATCGTGGGGGGATGCCGTGTCACAGCTTTGGGGCAAGAGGGACAAAAGCAAGTGTTCAGTATTCAAGAGGGAGAAGCCAATATCAATGGTTTCAAACGCAAGCGTTTGGCTGCTTTGCGCTATGAAGAACT
>NZ_JBHIRE010000196.1:0-889 GCF_042196885.1 Bartonella sp. AA86SXKL
GTTGAGACATGCCGCTTACAAAATATTGCTTTTGCCTTTGGTGATAATGGTTCCCTAGCACTCCATGGTGCAATTTTAACCTTTGACGTGCCGCACATAACCAATATCCCCTGCCCTGATGAAGGAAAGGCAACCGTAGGAGTTGTTGAACCCCTTGTCGGTTTTAAACCCGAAACAGGTATGGGAAACAAAGACAAATACCATAAAATTGAAGGTGACCATGTTAGAGCGACGCGATAAAGAGATCACCGATTTAAAGAGACGTGTAGCCAATATGGTTGTGGTAGGGAAAATTAGCCATGTTGACCATAAAAACGCACGCTATCGAGTAAAAACTGGAAATCTTGTCAGTGATTGGATTCCAGATACCCAAGCCCGTGCTGGTAAAACACGCTCTTATGAAGGGCGCGATGTTGGAGAACAAGTGGTTGTTGTTTCATCATCAGGCGATTTATCACAAGGGGTGATTGTTGGCTCTATTCATACCGATGCAAACCAAGCAGCCGATAAAGGCAATCTTCATAAGACACTTTATCCAGATGGAACCACCATTGAGTATGACGATGAACAAAACAGCTATGCCCTTCACCTCACATCAGGAGGAAAGTTTAGTCTCACGATTTCTGATGGCGTATCGATAAAAGGGGATGGTAAAAAGTTAGAACTGCAAGCCGCAGAGGGCATCAAAATTATTTCACAAGGTGACCTGAGTTTAAGTGCAGAAAAAAACATTGCCCTGAAAGCAGGTGGAAGTGTTTCACTCCATTCGGATGATGGCATTGCTCTTCATTCAAGTGAGGGTGTTTCCATCCATTCTAGTGATTTAAAGCATAATGGCACCAATATTGGAAACAGCCATGTTCATGGAGGTGTTTCCCCTGGTGGCTCC
>NZ_JBHIRE010000197.1:0-888 GCF_042196885.1 Bartonella sp. AA86SXKL
ATAGAATGCTCAAAAAGGTCATCCGTAGTCTAGAGATATTCAGTCATAATTAAATAATGACGATCTTCATTGATCAAGGAGTTAGAAATAAAATGGCAACAAAAAAAATGGACGCTGTAAAACAGACCGCAATTGATACAAAAATTATCCGTGACCTTGCTGAAATTTTGAATGATACCAATTTAACCAATATTGAGCTTGAACAGGGCGGACTGCGTATTTGTGTATCACGTCAAAACATCACAGCCGTTCCCGAACAAACGATTTATGCTCCTGTTTCTACTCCTACTGTTTCTGTAGCTTCTCCTCCAACACCAACAATTGAAACTCCTAAGCCAGAAGATAGATCAAAGAATGCAATAACATCTCCAATGGTTGGTACAGCCTATCTTGCACCTTCACCGGGTGCACAACCTTTTGTAGAGATAGGGCAAAATGTTTCTGAAGGACAAACTCTACTTATCATTGAAGCGATGAAAACAATGAATCAAATTCCGTCCCCACGTTCAGGCAAAGTGACTACTATTTTTGTTAAAGATGGCCAACCCGTTGAGTTTGGTGAACCGCTTATTGTTGTTGAATAAAGTGAGAAGTAGCTATGATTCGAAAAATCCTCATTGCTAATCGAGGAGAAATTGCTCTTCGCGTTTTGCGAGCCTGCAAAGAACTTGGAATAAAAACCGTAGCCGTTCACTCAACTGCTGACGCTGATGCAATGCACGTTCGTCTTGCTGACGAAAGTGTCTGTATTGGACCTCCCCCAGTTCGCGATTCTTATTTAAGTATTCAACAAATTATTGCTGCCTGTGAGATCACAGGTGCTGATGCGGTTCATCCGGGCTATGGTTTTCTTTCTGAGAATGCAAAATTTGCAGATGTTCTAGAAGC
>NZ_JBHIRE010000198.1:0-886 GCF_042196885.1 Bartonella sp. AA86SXKL
AAACATCTACGATACTGTCTTTTAAAAAGTGGAGTATGCGCATTGCCTCACGCTTTTGTTTCTCACGTTCTTTAATGGGAGCAGGCCCCTAGAACAGAACGCTATTGTGTTGTGTATTATTCACACACTTGTTTTAAAAAACATCTCTTAAAGCACCCAAACCCATTTCACGACAGCGCCCATAAAAAGCCCATGAAAGGTATAACGGTAAAGCCATTGGATAGCACCCTCTTTACACTTATGAAGGAGAAAGCCGGCACCATCATTCTCTTTGTCAGCGCAAAATGTTGCACCAGCCTTTGCATTAAGACGGTTCATGAGAGGGCATTTTTATTTCTTTCTTTACGGATACCTACACGCCCACCCTATTTTTTATGTGCAAGCAAATAGTTTTGATTGCTTTACTATTATAAACAGCTTTGAAATGAGAAAAGCTTACGATATTTGAAGAACGAATTCAAGTTAAAAATAATAATTTATCTTTATAAATCAATATATTATCAAAATGTGAGATAGGTAACTCTCTTGTGAACACAATTTTCAATTTGATGAAGTTGAAACAAATAATATTATTGCAAATACAATTTTAGCAATCATCTAGAATAGAAAAATGATGAAATATTTTTTAATTTTTATCATCATATCTATACTCAATGCATTATCATTTTTTTATGGGGATGCCTTTTTAAGATGCCGTTTCAGTGCCATGAGAATCTCTCCCTAGAAAATCATGATTTCGGAGCTTTGTTTGAAGAATAAAATAGTCGTTTTGCTTCTAGGTCCAGAACACTGTAAGGTGCTCCGAAGGGGTTCCTTGACTTTAAGAACAAAGGCTTGTTAGTTTTCTCAACAAACGCGGATCTAATGTCATGATTTTGGTGAGTGG
>NZ_JBHIRE010000199.1:0-882 GCF_042196885.1 Bartonella sp. AA86SXKL
ATCTCATTTTATGTTTCAAACGTTTAAACGTGCATTTAAAGAGGTTCTCATAAGCGTATTTGTACTTTTCATTAAAACCTAATTTCTTTAAAATTAGCCGGTCCATTTTTGGGGGCATTATCTTAGAATAGAGCATTCTTAAATATTACAGCTTTTGACTTAAAATTGAGTAAAATCCCATGCCTTATGATGTTACAACGGTTTTAAATTTTCTTGCTTGCGTTATATCATTAAAAAGCTTTCTCTTTCATAAGACATAACATTGTGATTTTCATTCTATAGTCATGATATTATATTTATGCTGATTACTTATCATTTTCTAAACTTTTAGAAAGCGTTTTAAAAGTGATCTTATCTTTAAATCCTTTTATGCAATCTTTATAAATTAAACCTATAAGCTTATGACAGTTTCAAACGATTACCCTTTAATAGGTAATAAATATTGCTATAGAATTTTTAGATTTTACGCTTCTCAACTTTGAGAACTGTAATTTTATGTTTTTATCATGTGATCAACAATCTAATCTTTAAAACAATGTGATTTGTGCTGTGATAAAAACGTGTCATAAAATTTATGAACTGTTATAAATGATATCTGCTTTTCATTTCATTTGAATGCACACATGCGTTATAATATTTGTATCATGATTAGCTTTTTATGGTCTATTCATACATGGCAATTGTTTATAAAAAATGGTCAAATGAATCACGTATAAAAATGTGGATTCTTAAGTGGATTCATATAAAATAGTTGCAAGCAACCTATTGACTTTATTGTATTTTTTGATATTATGCCGGAATTGAAGTGGCAGACGCTTTGGAACAGGTTGCAGAAAAGCTACAAGCGATTGCGGTTTTTGATACGGGTGGTAAAAACACGCA
>NZ_JBHIRE010000200.1:0-882 GCF_042196885.1 Bartonella sp. AA86SXKL
GCTAAACGAATACGAATCGTATCTGTCGACACAAGATAAGGTAAAATGAGAATACCAACTTCAAATAAAACAACAATTGTAATAAAAATTCCGCTCAAAAATTTTATTATTCTGGCGCGCACAATCTTCCTCTATACTTTTGCCCCTATAACAGATTAAAAGCACATCTTAATTATCGTTAAAAAAGTTCTTATAATCTTAAAATCCGTCATACTTATTTAATAATTGTATTATTCTTGTTCTTATCCAAAGTTTATTGAAACGGCAATGTTGCTGCTGCTTAACAAAGCAATTATTCTAAAATCTCTCGAAAACCAAAAAATATATAACATTCTCAAACCATCCTTAGCATTCCCAGATTAATACTGCTACAAAGCTCTATTGTATCGTCAGCAAATGCTTTACAAACAAAACAAATAGGCCTCATGAAAGGATCGTTCCTATGAACAATATTATTGACGGAAAAAAGCTCGCTGAAAAAATTATTATGAAAGTTAAGGCTGAAACAACTAAATTGCGCAACAACTATAAGATACAACCTGGTATCGCTGTCATCATTGTTGGAAACGACCCAGCAAGTCAGGTATATGTCACGTCAAAAAGCAAAAAAGCCGAAGAATGTGGTTTTTTTTCAATCAAGCATATGATTTCAAAAGAAACACAGGAAAAAGAACTCCTTCACCTCATCGCAACATTAAATTCCGATCCCCAAATCCACGGTATTTTGGTACAACTTCCCCTCCCTGATCATATTAATACAAACCGCATAACACAAGCCATCGCTTTCCAAAAAGATGTTGATGGTTTTCATTATATCAATATAGGAAAACTCGCAGCAAATGCACTTGAAGATGCTATCATTCCCTGCACACCAGCTGGTGC
>NZ_JBHIRE010000201.1:0-258 GCF_042196885.1 Bartonella sp. AA86SXKL
CTCTGTAATAAGCTTATTTTGTAGTCTTCATAATTTGTTTGTAGGAAATCCTTTTGCTGTTTTACTGAGTACGTTGTAAATATTTGATGCGATAACTTTTCCTAAGTGAGTTTGAAACTACTCTGCTGTTATTTGTTCCATCTCACGCTACCATTTTTCATTCTTGTTGTTTTACGCATATGGGATATTTTGAATATGAATATATTCAGCATTTTCTATAGGAACTTCTATTTATTCTTGCTGTGGTAAAAGAGAGTT
>NZ_JBHIRE010000201.1:284-880 GCF_042196885.1 Bartonella sp. AA86SXKL
TTGCATATTTTTCTTTTTTCCAAATCTTCTAAAACCATTTATATTTGTTTATGAGATATTTCTGTTAGACCTTTTACTTTTACAAAAGAAAATATCTTTTCTTCTGCTGTTTATGTTTTGTCCATTAATTTTTTGATTTGTTCAAGAATGTCATAAGAAACTATTTTATCTTGTGTGTAGCAGTTTTCTTCATTGATCTGTGTAGTTTGACCTTCTTTATAAATGTCTGAAAGCCTGAAAGCATAGAGAGTGCACATTATAGTTGTTTTATGACACAATATGTGCGCTGGATATTTTTGCCAAGTGTCTTTTTTGTGGGTAGTATTTGTTTAAATATTCAGTGATCTCTATAGGGTCTTTAATATTTTTCAGACAGATATATAGCACATTTGATAGCAATGAGATTACCATTATTATCGAGTTGATCTTGAAAGTCTACATCATCAAATTTAGGGTTTGATTTAATGATCCAGCCGTTGATAGAAATCACAGAGATAATACCATCGCCTCTTTTAGGACGTGCGTAAATTTTAAAGTGATGATTATCAAGTTTGATCTGTTTATATTTCTGATTTTGTAAACCCTTTTTTTGTCAC
>NZ_JBHIRE010000202.1:0-879 GCF_042196885.1 Bartonella sp. AA86SXKL
AAGCATTTTTAGGAAATATAGTGACTTTAAAATACTCAGAAAAACGTTTTATAGTAGCAGCCCTTAGAAGGAAAAGGCAAAATATTAAATTGTTGATTTTTTGAAAAAGTAAAATTTATAATAAGACAAAGCTTGTATTCAGTTAATAAGGCATGCAAGGGTACCTGATTATGCCCTACTACCATAGGGGACACAAATGTTTTTACAGTGGATTTATGTGCCCTTTTAGAGTCTACTTCACTTAAAATTATTTAAATTGTCGAACAATATTCGGTCACTTCAATATGTCATTAAACTTAAACTTTCTAAAAAAGAAAAAGTTGCTCTTTTCTTTCTGTTTTTGCTTTAAATTCGAGCGCTAGAAGATAAAGCTCTACTGATTCCGACCGGCTTGCAGGTGGTTTAACATGATGGACTGTCTTAAAGTTCTGTTTTAATGTCGTGAGAAGGGTATTTTCTGCCCCGCCTTGAAAAGCCTTTGCTAAAAAATGCCCCCCAGGCTTGAGAACTGAAAGAGCAAAATCAGCAGCAACTTCACATAAATAAATCGTCCTTAAATGATCCGTCTGACGATGGCCTGTTGTTGGTGCGGCCATATCAGAAAGTACTACATCCGGCTTTGTCCCTAAAGCATCAATTAATTTCTGCGGTGCATCTGAATGTAAAAAATCCATTTCCAGCATCACAACCCCAGGTAATGGGTCAACATGTAAATAATCAATCCCAACCACACTAGGCTTTTCATCACTCGACCCTACAATACACCCTGATACCTGACACCATCCCCCCGGTGCAGCTCCCAGATCAATAATCTTTTGACCTTTTTTGAGAAACTTATAGCGTTGATTAATTTCGATAAGTTTATAAGCCGCACGCGAA
>NZ_JBHIRE010000203.1:0-877 GCF_042196885.1 Bartonella sp. AA86SXKL
GAAGCGGCGTGCGGATAAAAACAACTTAAAAAAATAAAAATGCCCCTTATGAACCATCTTAAGTACCAAGGGCTGTCACAACATTTTGCGCTAACCAAGAGAATAACAGTGCCGACTTACTCCTTCATAAGCATAAAGAGGGTAGTGCACAACGGATTTCCCATTATATCCTTCACAAAAAACGCCGTCATCATCGTGAAAGGAGCTTAGGTGTGCTGGATGTCTCTTTAAAACAAGTGTGTGAATGAAATACAGAATGATGTCCTGTTTTACGTTGAGGCATATGACCCTATTAAGAACATGAGAAACAAAAATGTGAGGCAATGCGCTCTCTCCATTATTGAATAAGATATTACTCTTCAATGCTTTTGAAAGCCGTAAGCCGAATTAAAGGGTGATGATAAGGCTGGGAGCTGGTTTCTATCTGTACAACTTCATATTCTTCCCCAATGAGGCTGTTGCCTTTTCAGAGATTATACAAATAGATATACGCAATGTTCTTCCGATCTGCATACAAAAGCTGCAACAGCAGAGAAAGCACTAAACTGCCTTAATCTTTATCTCAAACACGCTGCTGTGCTAGGTTTAGATATTGATTTACAAAAAAAAGAAAAAGCACGAGCTTTACTAAGAAAACAAGGTGATAAAACCACTAATAGACCAGCTATGGATTGGAGAGATATTCCGGCTTTTTATCAGACACTGAGTAAAACGATAACAATGACATAACTGGCTTTGCATCTTCTTATCCTTACAAGTGTTCGTACAAATCCTTTGTACCATATTCATAAAATCAGATTGACGGCGCTATACAAACTAACCCTATTGAGAATATGAAAGGAAGGCGTGACACTATAATAGAATTTCGCACACCTTT
>NZ_JBHIRE010000204.1:0-871 GCF_042196885.1 Bartonella sp. AA86SXKL
AAGGCGAGAATATTGCTTATATCTGTTTGTGTAATCTCTGAAAAGAAGATACAGCCTAATTTAGGAAGAATACGAAGTTTTAAATATGGAAACCAGCTTCCAACTTTACCATATTCCTTTGGTTCTATTTTACGCTTTTGAAAAGCATTTAAAGCAATATCTTTTTTAATAATGGAGATTGCGCGTTTTCTCACACTTTTATTTATCGCGTTTTTTAATAATGTTATAGCCGTCACGTAGAACAGCATGCTATTAAAGTATTTATATGCAAATTTTCTTTAAAGAAACATTTTAATTAAATTCTAGCTCCATTCATCTCATGACGATGCTCGTAAATGGTATAATATAAGTCCTATAGGACGGCACCATTTTTACGCTTATGAAGATATAAACAAGATACTTTCATATATTTATCAGCTTTCAATTTTGCAATTGTTTGTGTATGTAAGACGGTTTATAATAGCTATATTTACTTTGTTCTAAAACAGGTTTCTCCACACGCTAGTCCTTTTTATGATGTAGTAATAAATGATTTCTATTTGATTTATCATAAGAGAATCTTACTGTATTTTGTGCTCTCATTCAAGTTAGAAGATGATAAATTATCCTTATAAATCAATAGATTATTATTTTTATAGCATACATGGCGGTGATTATTTAAGTGATATTTTCTGATTTTTATGAGTAGAAAAAGATGAATTTTTAGATCAAAAGGGAATCTAATTGAGGGATATTTACGACTTAGTCATTTTTTGTATTGGCAATATGGCAATGAAATTCACTATTATAAAACTATTGTTTTCATAGAATGAAAACAATAGTTTTATATATTATTGTTAAAGATCCTACGATAAGGTAAGCTCAATAATTT
>NZ_JBHIRE010000205.1:0-869 GCF_042196885.1 Bartonella sp. AA86SXKL
GTCAAGTGATGCATTTGCTTAATAGTCAGTCAAAAGGCGGAATTATGGCAGAACGCGATGCTTTTGATGATGATCGACAAGCCGTGGAAAGTTGGGCGAGAGCCGATAGCATTACTTGGCTGAAAAGTGGGGCTGTGTCTGGGGGAAGAATCCAGCCTAAGCCCGTTGCACAATTCCCCCAAGGCTTCTTTCAGCTGTTTAATGAAGCAAAGAGCGCACTCGAACAAGTGACCGGATTGTCTTCTGAATTTATTGGTACACGGGCGGTCAATCAACCAGGAATTCTTGAACAACAACGCCGCCAATCTTCACTCAATTTGTTGGCTTCTTTCTTTGATGGTTTGCGGCGATATCGGCAGCGACAGGGAAACATTATTCTCTACCTTATTCAAAACTATCTTTCCGATGGGCGATTGGTGCGTATTGCTGGTGACGAAAATGCTAGGTATGTGCCGTTAACACGCGAAATGATTACCAGTTTGGAGTATGATATTGTGGTTGATGATGCTCCAACGAGTCTCAATGAAAAAGAGCGGACATTTGCTATTATTATGCAATTGCTGCCTTTGATGCAGAGTTTCACAACGCCAGATATTATGCTCGATCTTTTGCGTTATTCACCTTTGCCTGCATCACTCATCCATAAAATTGCACTCAAAGCACAAAAGCAGAGTTTAGAGAAACAAAGTGCTCCATTGCAAGACAGTGCTGAGGCTTTAGGAGGCCCTAGCGGTCATGCCGGTGTGGAACAGCTGATGCCAATCCATTTTGCAGAAGGCACATGAAAAGTGAAATGGCTTTGTGTTTAGGAAGTGCGGTTTTTTATGCATAGCATCTTTGTCTGCATCACTCATCCATAAAATTGCACT
>NZ_JBHIRE010000206.1:0-865 GCF_042196885.1 Bartonella sp. AA86SXKL
TGAAAACACTGTTGGATAATACATCACCGGTTACGTCTTTTACTGGTTCTGTAAAGTGTGAAGGAACTTTTTCTAATAAACCATTGTATTTGTCTGCTTCTTTTAAGGATTCTCCTCGGATTCGAACCCTTGAAGATATCAAGATAAAAGGAGGAAAAGCAAAAATCACAGGTGACCTTTCTCAAATGGGCGATTTTGTGAAGGGAGCTTTACATATTGACGCTGATGATATTTCAGAATTTTCTGCATTATTTTTGCAGGAAAGCAGCGGAAAAATAAAAGGGGACTTTGTTTTTGATGAACAAAATAGCAAACAAAAAGCCAATTTCAAAGCGCATGTTGACCATTTAAGTTTTGCAAAGAATAAAATTAAAAAGTTGACAGTAAAAGGAGACGTCTTTGATCCTTTTGGCATGATCCAGTTTGAGGGTTTGATCAATGCCGAGCATATTCAAACGCCTGTGATGATGATTAATCGTTTACATGCTCATGCCAATGGCAAGAATGGACAAACAGTTTTTACTGTTCAAGCAATGTTCCCTAATAATACAAATGCGCAGCTTTCTGGCAGCATGGTTACGGTAGAACTTCCAGACGGCATACAACGAGAAGTGCAGATTAAAACTATAGATGTTAAACAACACAATCTTCATGCGACACTGCCTAAATCGGCTACAATTATTTTCGATAAAGAGGGAATGACAATTGATGAATTAGGAATTGCAATTAATGGAGGTAAAATTATTCTTGCGGGAAATATTCAAGATTCCCTTAATCTGCACCTTACAATGAATGCGTTCCCTGCTGCTTTAGTTAATCTATGGAAATCCAACCTTGGAGTAGCTGGTACTGTAACAGGGCAGAT
>NZ_JBHIRE010000207.1:0-861 GCF_042196885.1 Bartonella sp. AA86SXKL
TTAAACGGTAAATTAAATACGTTCGGTAAATTATCGATACGATGAGACATGAAGTTATTTTTGCACTGCTATGCGTTTTCCGCAAGCCCTACAGAAAAAAATAGCACATAAAACAAATCACTCTGCCCTCTTTGCAGACACAAAAAGACTTCCTTCATGAAATATCTCATAGAAATCTCTAATTTTCTTAAATATTACCCACTGAATCTTACATGCTACGGCGTGAATCTGAAAAATATAAACTCGAAGATCCATCTGTTGTCACATAGCATTATCATCTTAAATAAATTTTTATTTATCTCCTTTCACGCTCTGTGCACCTCACTTTCTAAGCCAGAGGACGATTCAAACATAGACTGGGAATTCCATAAAAGAAGAAACTTTTTATCCAATCACGAGGTGATAAATTGGAAGTTTTTTAATTTATTGATATGAAGTTGCCATGCCCAAAGCACACCCTCCTCATCTTGTCAAAGAAATCACACACTATGGTAAAATTATATGGCATGTGCGGATTGGTCATGGGCAACGTATTAGAATCCACGGAACCTATGGAATACGAAAGTTTGTTGAAAACTACAAAAGTGCACTTGCCGAATTACAAAGCATTATACCTCCTAAGCCTAAACCAAGATAAATCTATTGAAGTATCATTTGCATAGCTGCTTAAACAATATTTTAACAGTACCCATTGGCATAGCCTCACTAAAAGTACGAAAATACAAGGAGAACTTACTCTAATAAAAATTTCCAGTACCATAAAGTAATATTTCATACAAAGAAATAAAAGAATCACATATTACAATAGGTATTAAACGGCGAAAAGAAGCACCAGCAGCTACTCAAAATTTTCTGAAATCA
>NZ_JBHIRE010000208.1:0-861 GCF_042196885.1 Bartonella sp. AA86SXKL
AGGGATTGGTTTTATTCTAGCACACTTATTGCGTCGTTAAGGCATGCTTATGTTTATCGCGCCTCTTTTAAACCATCTTGTCGGTGGGGAGCTGAAAAGCACTGTCAAGCAAGTCCGTCTCCAAGCAATTTGCTTTGGAATTATTGGCATTTCCTTGTTTATGTCTTTGATCTTTTTATCTGTCATTGGTTTTATTGCATTATCTTCAGTAATAAAGCCTCTTACAGCAGCCAGTGTGCTATTTTTCATTTGGCTTTTTCTTGCAACCTTAGGTATTTTAATCAGCCGCTTTCTCAAAGCCTATCAGCACTATGATCAACAAAAGAAATCAGAAGAACAACGCCATAAACTTATGACAGAAGCAACTCTAGAAAGTGTTGCATTGCTTAGCAAACATCTACCTTTTGCAAAATTAGGTATTCCGATCCTTGGACTTGCAACTTATTTTTTGTGGAAAAAAGAGAAAAAAGACCGTTTTTAAGATCAAAGTCTGTATTGTACAATTCATCTCTTCCGAGGTACTTTCTCCATGCGAGAGAAAGCGCCTCTTTTGCTTCTCATCCAGCAATGTTTTAGAAACCTTCATCCTTGCGAGTGAAGAGAAACAATAAGAACCGATAAGCTTTTACATCCCACGCATCTACCATCCCCTGTATCATAACATGCCTTTTCTCTAACAGGTTATATGCTCCCTTTAGACACCCCTCTGTTTCCTTTGCATCTTTACGCATTTCTTTCAGATGTTCACCGATACCCTTCATGTTATGGGTGATAAAATAAAGAGGATGTTCTACAAAAGGCTCTCCTACGGAAACTCCAGCGAATGAGCATTGCTTCCAGATGTATCTAACTATTCTGCCT
>NZ_JBHIRE010000209.1:0-860 GCF_042196885.1 Bartonella sp. AA86SXKL
CTACACGCTAGTCCTACTTATCACATGCAAGTAAGTGATTTTAATTGATTGACTATGAGAGGATTTGAGATGAGAGAATCTTTACGATATTCGGCACTCTCATTCAATAAACAAAGCGATGATTTATCCTTATAAATTAGTGTATTGCATTACTTTAATGCGAGGGATGTTGCGTTTTAATGTGGGGAATGGGGCACGTTTTGCCGTAAAAATACCGGCTTAAAGAGAGAATATCAATACGCTATAGCTTCTATAAGCGCGTTTTCTGATCGATAAGCTTAAAAACTTATTATCTTTTTTCATTTTATACGCTTTTCTGTCTTTCTGTAAATTTTTAAAAGTATAAAAACGTAAATCTTGAAAAAGAAAAAACAGAAAAACTGTGCATGATCTGCATCCTTATAAATATGCTATAAAGATGAGGAAAAGGGGGTGCAGGAGGATGGGGTGTGCGCTTTAAGGAGGAGTTGAAGAGTGAGGTGAAGGGAAGTTGCCGGTGAGTTTATTTCCGATGAATTTGGAAGATGTTGTGGAGAGCGTGGGTAAAGAAGCGTGCTAAAGGATGAGGGGGCGGTTGGTGCTAGGTAATTTGTAGGTTGGTTGCTGGTGAGGGGGCGGCTGATGTTTGGAGGTTTATGGGATGGTTGCTAGTGGGGTGGTTGGGAGGAGGCTGTTTCCAGAGGGAGGAAGAGTATGTTGGAGAGCAGAAAGAAGAGCCGGATGAGAGGAGAAGTGGAGGGAAGATGGGGTGGATTACAATGAGGTCATTGTTGTGGGGGTGAAAGATGATTGGTTGCTGATGAAGCGTGATAACGATATGGTGGGGTAGGCTTAGGATAGGGTGGAGAGCGTGGGTAAAG
>NZ_JBHIRE010000210.1:0-860 GCF_042196885.1 Bartonella sp. AA86SXKL
GCTATTGTGCGTCAAACGGTTAAGGTGAATGGTGAAATCATTTTAAAAGCTGGGCAAATCATCCCTGATGATGCAGAAATTGTCGTTTTTGATCCAGCACAAAATTATGTTTCACGTGCGGCACTAAAATTGATGGGTGCACTTGATGCATTTCCGATTGTAACGGATAAAGTGACTGCCATTGATATTGGTGCATCGACAGGTGGTTTTACACAAGTTCTCTTAGAGCGCGGAGCAGAGCATGTTATTGCTGTCGATGTTGGTCATAATCAATTGGATGCACGTTTATTTGGCAACAGTGCGATAACCTTATTGGAAGGCTTAAATGTTAGAGATTTAAAACAGGAACATTTAGGTGGACGGGAGATTGATCTCATTGTCTCAGACGTTAGTTTTATTTCTCTCAAACTTGCATTACCTCCTGTTTTGTCTTTAGCAAAGCAGGGAGCACAAGCCGTTTTATTGGTAAAGCCACAATTTGAAATTGGTCGAGAATTTCTTAGTAAAGGGGGGATATTGAAAGATCTATCAAGAGCAAAACAAACTGCTGAGGGACTTTTTGATTGGCTCAATACGCAAAGAGGCTGGATTGCAAAAGGTTTGCTTCCCTCATCCATTGCAGGTGCTGATGGCAATTTAGAATATTTGTTGTTCGGAGAAAAAAAGAGTGAGTAACAGAGTTGTAATTGACCATATTGGAGCAAGTGGTCACGGTATTTCCAATATATCGCATGACTCTCTCTCTGTTCCTTTTACTTTACCGGGAGAGGTAGCTATAGTTGCTCTTCGTGGAAAATATGGAAAACTTATTGCCTTAGAAAAAAAATCATCAGAACGCATTGATGCCATCTGCCAACATT
>NZ_JBHIRE010000211.1:0-520 GCF_042196885.1 Bartonella sp. AA86SXKL
TTGCTAATCAAGCGCGACATGAATATGCGACATTAGAGCATCTTCTCCTTGCTCTTCTAGATGATGCTGATGCAAGTTCAGTAATTCGGGCTTGTCAGGTAGATGTGGAAGAATTGCGAGAGCGCTTAACCAACTATATCCAATCAGAATTAGATGCACAAATGAGAAATGATGAGGATACAAAACCGACAACATTTTTCCAGCGTGTTATCCAGCGTGCAGTGATTCATGCTCAGTCAGCTGGGAAAGATGAAGTATCTGGGGCAAACGTTCTCGTTGCAATTTTTTCTGAACGTGAAAGTTATGCAGCATATTTCCTTCAAGAGATGGGCATGACACGCTATGATGTAGTGCGTTTTATTTCACATGGTATCACGCGTGATGATGGATTATCCATGTTACTTGAAGATCTCGAAGATCAATTGGATCAGCAGATATCGGATAATAGTATAAAGGTAACAAGTGCGCTGACTGCTTATTGTATTGATCTCAATTGTAAAGCACGTAATGGAAAAGTTGA
>NZ_JBHIRE010000211.1:560-858 GCF_042196885.1 Bartonella sp. AA86SXKL
TTCAGGTTTTATGTCGAAGATCGAAAAACAATCCGCTTTTAGTTGGTGATCCTGGAGTTGGAAAAACAGCTATAATTGAGGGGTTGGCGAAACGCATTGTTGATGGGGAAGTGCCTGAAGTTTTATCAAATGCAACGATATTTTCCCTTGATATGGGAGGGCTTGTTGCTGGCACACGCTATCGCGGTGATTTTGAAGAACGATTAAAGCAACTTATTAAAGAATTTGAGCAATATTCAAATGCTGTTTTATTTATTGATGAAATTCATACATTGATTGGAGCAGGAGCTACATTAGG
>NZ_JBHIRE010000212.1:0-351 GCF_042196885.1 Bartonella sp. AA86SXKL
TAAAACTGAGGGAGTTTAAAAAATTACTGTTTTGAAAATGCAAACGGTTAAGATTATAAATTGCTGAATTTATTTCTAATGGTAGTCATATTGCAATAACTAAAATCCTATTTAAGTTACAGAAATTGTATTTGCCGTGCAGTTAAAAATTTATAAATGCACATTTTCTTATGGCCTCTACGAAAGAAAATTAAAGGTGCTGTAGTCTTTTCTTTGTGGAAAATGTTTTTAACAAACTATTTGGCATAAGTGTAAGACATTTGTGAGTTTGTTTGTGCATAGCATGGATATTCATGCTTAAAGTATGATTATACAGAAGTGATTATATGAAGTTTTCTCATAAACAAAACG
>NZ_JBHIRE010000212.1:382-857 GCF_042196885.1 Bartonella sp. AA86SXKL
AACACGGCGTTTGGCAATTTTAGCTCTTGCGGTGGGAAGTTTTGCTATTGGTACGGCAGAGTTTGTTGCAATGGGGCTACAGCCGGAGATGGCACGAAATTCATCTGTTGATATTCCTACAGCGGGTCAATATATTTCTGCTTATGCATTGGGGGTTGTGATTGGAGCCCCTGTTTTGGCTGTTGCGACAGCTCCGTTCTCACGCAAAACTGCTTTAATAGGATTGATGTTTTTTTATGCGCTGGCAAATATTGCCACTGCTTTTTTTTCTGATTTTAGCATATTAGGAACATTGCGCTTTCTTAGTGGTCTTCCCCATGGCATCTATTTTGGTCTTGCGACTCTGGTGGCAGCTTCAATGGTGGAAATGAATGAACGCTCCAAAGCTGTTGGGTCTGTTATGCTTGGTTTAACAATAGCAACTGTTTTGGGGGCACCAGGTGCAACTTGGATTGGACAGATTGTTGGTTGGCAG
>NZ_JBHIRE010000213.1:0-856 GCF_042196885.1 Bartonella sp. AA86SXKL
TTCCAGGACGGACCTCTTTAGGGTCAGTGTCCTCTTGACTGTTATTTTGTCGTTATTATTTTCACTCATTGTATTTCCTTCACGGCTTGTGCCGTCATCTCACCAGGCTTACTGTGCTTGTCATCACGATAGGCAATTAGTTTGTTTATCGTTTTAAGAAATCCTTCTGCGGCTTTCATGTTCAATAAGGCAGCATGCATTACAGGATTAGCTCCAAAAGCCACACGCATTTCATAACTTGTAAATAAAGATGTAGTTTTTATGTCCTGATTTGTTTTTTGCTGTATTGTATGGATGGCTTGTGAAATTTTCTGTTTCCCATTTTCTGTAGCTTCTCTAGCATGAAGGACAAAAATCACTTGACCAGAGCGAATAGCTGCATCAACTTTGGTTGCCCCCATAACAACGGCGCCTGCTTTTCGCGCTATGGAAAGGCTGCCAAGAGCAGCTTTTAGTAAAAGTGTATCTACAATATGGGCAAGATTTGAGGCGACTTCGACATCTGTTTTAAAACTTTTGTTAAAAGCTTTTTTTCTGATTGCTTCTTCAATGGCAGAGCGGCGGGATGATACCCAGACGCCACGCCCAGGTAAATTTGATTTAAGATCAGGGACAATTTGATTATTGGGACCAATAACAAAACGGATCAGCGCTTTTGCTGAAGCATTTTTTCTTGTCACAATACAGGTCCGTTCATTCATTTAAAATGCATCCACATTGAAATTATTTATTTTTCATTTTCTGCAGAATTTTCTGTAACAAGGTCAGCTTGATTTATCCAGCCTGCTTGCACACGTGCAGCTAAAACCATAGCTTCAGCATCAGCGCGTGTAATATCGAATGGAGTCAGGATACC
>NZ_JBHIRE010000214.1:0-854 GCF_042196885.1 Bartonella sp. AA86SXKL
GAAATGGTTTATCTTTTCTTTGATCGAATTTGCCTTCTTTCTTACCCATGGGCAAGGGAACAGGATGATCCGATAAACTGCGTAAATAAAGCAAAAGATCAGAACGATCTTGATCATTTTTGATCCCACGAAAAAACATAATCGTCCCTGGAAACGCTTCACGTGGTGATTGCAGATAACGATCCAAAGTCATAAAATCCCATCTCTGATCAGAATTTGCACGCAATACACGTGAATAAGCAAAATCTGTCTTAGCTGCCAAAGGACGGTCAATGATCCCCCAAAGTGCTGGACCAACACGATTAGATTCATGACGCCCCGAGGTATGGCACAGACCACATTGACGAAAAATCTTACGTCCATTTTCAATATTGGCTCGTTGAAGACGATCATTTAATGATAAAGAAATATCAAATGTCTGCTGTTTTTCTTTGAGTCTATAATTATTTGTAAATTTAGAAGGTTGAACCGACGCAGAATTATCATAAATCTTGTAGCTTAAAATTCCCACCAAGATAATCAGCAAAAATAAGCAAGCAAAAACAAAATAGACAATTTTTGAGCGATTCATAAAAATTCAAACATTTATATTGTCATTCCCGCTTTTAGTTTAAGCTTTTTCCATATAATACACAACATTATAAACACATCATACACACGATATTTGGAATTTTGCAATGGCTCTTGAACCAATTATTCTTATTCCCGCTCGTATAGGCTCAACCCGTCTTCCTCAAAAAGCTCTGGCAGCGATTGCTGGAAAGCAAATGATTGTTCATGTTGCTGAACAGGCAAGAAAAGCCGCATTCGGGCGTGTTATCGTTGCAACAGATCATAACAATATCGCCAAAGTC
>NZ_JBHIRE010000215.1:0-852 GCF_042196885.1 Bartonella sp. AA86SXKL
GATTTTTATCAAAAGGGATTGGTGGCGCGAAAAGTGGCTAAAGTGAATTGGGATCCCGTTGACCACACTGTTTTGGCAAATGAGCAGGTTGTTGATGGACGCGGCTGGCGGTCTGGTGCTTTGG
Organism: Bartonella sp. AA86SXKL; assembly: GCF_042196885.1. Taxonomy (NCBI): domain Bacteria; kingdom Pseudomonadati; phylum Pseudomonadota; class Alphaproteobacteria; order Hyphomicrobiales; family Bartonellaceae; genus Bartonella; species Bartonella sp. AA86SXKL. Next base: position 125 of record NZ_JBHIRE010000215.1, read on the forward strand.
TTGAACAGCGGGAATTAACACAGTGGTTTTTCAAAATTAGTGATTTTAGTGAAGACCTCTTGGCTGGGCTTGAGGAGCTTGAACAGTGGCCGGAAAAAGTCCGCATTATGCAAAAAAATGGGATTGGGAAGTCACAAGGCTTATTAAATCGTTGGGCTTGAAAGTCAACAGAGGAAGCTGATGAGGTTTGTAAGTCCTTTGATGAGGTTGTCTGTTATTCAACACGACCCGATACACTGTTTGGAGCCTCCTTTTTGGCGCTCTCTGTCGATCATCCCCTTGCGCAAGCTCTTGCGCAGAAGGATAAAGCGCTGGAGTTTTTTATCGAAAATTGTCGGAGTGGTGGAACAACAACTGCAGAACTTGAAACCGCTGAAAAACAAGGGTTTCGTACATCGCTTGTGGCTGTTCATCCCTTTGATGTGGCGGTGCATATTCCTGTTTATGTCGCCAGTTTTGTGCTGATGGACTATGGAACGGGAGCTGTTTTTGGCTGTCCTGCCCATGATCAGAGAGATTTCGATTTTGCTCGTAAATATGATCTTCCTGTGCAGCCGGTAGTTTTGCCTTCAGGGGTTGAGAGAGAAGATTTTGCCATTACTGAAACGCCTTATCTCGGTGATGGGGTGATGATCAACTCCAGCTTTTTGGATGGTTTGACACCCCAACAGGCTTTTGAAGAAGCAGCTAAAAGGCTTGAGGGACAAATGCTTAATGGGAAGCCTCAA
>NZ_JBHIRE010000216.1:0-848 GCF_042196885.1 Bartonella sp. AA86SXKL
TATGGGATCTAATACTATCGTGCTGCTGATCTGCAAACTGTCTACCTGCATCCAAACCGCGACCATCATCAAAGCCACGTAAAAACATGCCCCTAAAGTCAGGAACTTTAAAGGTTGTATCGCTGTCTTTTCCCCATTTGTCACCTATCGCCTTGAATAATTGCGGATAATCTTTACGCTCATAGACTGCACCATCACATAAAAGCCACCCACTTGGCAATTCTTGCATAGCAAAGGTTGCAATAAACCCGCAAGGGAAGGTTTCGACCTTTGGTGGTGGAAGTGGTGTGGGATTTAAGAGATACCAACCATCATGTTCTTTTGTTGATGCATCGCTATTATAGACTATTGCATAAATACCACCCGTTTGTAATTCACCACCCTCTAATGGTACAATACCCATGTTCGTGGCTTTATAGAGTGGCGTTGCTCCTATATTATTCACATTTATTGTTGTAGATCCCACATTCACACCACGCGCCTTAAAGTGTAGAATGATATCATTTTTATATTTTGCTATAGGTGAAATCGTTGTTAACGTTATCGATGTTGTTTTCTCTTGTCTGTTCACCATAAAGTTTGCATCAAGGGAACCACCATTATCGGCAAGATATTCACGCACACGCTGCATCATGACACGTGCACTATCATTGACAGAACTAGGGGGTTGTCCCTCTGCCCAATTAATCATGCTATCTGAATGCGCATTTTCATCAGCTGTCAACGACCAATCATAAATATCAGACATGATAAGCCCCCGTTCTTCTTAATAACTCTTCTTGTAATTGTTGCTTTTTTTGCTGTCCATATGAGCGAACAGGATTTCTCCTTGAGGGATCAATTAAGAG
>NZ_JBHIRE010000217.1:0-845 GCF_042196885.1 Bartonella sp. AA86SXKL
AAGCTTCCTTGGCTTTTGTCTAAAGGACTTAAAGAATCCGCATACGTCTCTGACTTCATAAGCAAGGAAAAAATAAACCACTCAATAACTTTTTAAATGAAGCTAAATGGTGAAACGAAGCAACTTGGTAATACCAGAGATATGATTTTTAGCTTTGAAAAATAATATCATTCTTAAGTCGCTACATTCAGTTAAAAAAGTGATGATATATATACAGGTACTCCACAAGGAGTAGGTAAAATTTCCTCACTTGATGAAATAGACCTATATCTTGAAGATAAATTAATTTCAGAGATAAAGGTCAAATGAATCATCAAATATAGTCTCATTTTTTTAGTGATATCTCCTGATCCAAACATGGCTCTTATCATCGGTAATGCTAAGAGACTGGGAAAAAAGAATGCGCTCGCTAATGTTGTTGGCGTGTGTACAGCAACATATGCACATGGAGCGTTTTCCATATTAGGGTGTATCAGCGATTATTCTCAACAATAAAACGCTCTTTTTTAGTAAAACTCATGGGTGGATGCTATTTATTATATATGAGAGTTAAATCACTTAAATCTGGCATCGATAGCTTAAATTCAAAAGCCCCCATATCAAAGAATGAAAATAATACTAAGGGTCAAGTAAAGATTTTTACCAGCTAAATGGATGATTTTATGACACAAATACTAAACCCCAAAGTATCAATATTCTATATATCGCAGCCTTTCCAAAATTCTTGTCTTCTGGGGGTGGCATTAAAAAAGGATTTGAACGTGTAACCATACATTCTTTTAACATATTTGCATAGTTTACTCTGATGGCTATTTTTATATCGTTTGCTAATGCGACTTAAAAAA
>NZ_JBHIRE010000218.1:0-842 GCF_042196885.1 Bartonella sp. AA86SXKL
ATTGAAGCACTTCAACTTTATTGCGAAGAAATGGATATATTGTATACAGTTTTATTTGAAGAAGTGATAGAACTGGAAAGGTTATCAAAGCAACCTTGTTAGAAGGTTTTTTTAATACAAGTGGTGCCTTTTATTGAAAATGATTCCGAGGTTATACATATGAATGTATTATCGATGGGGTGAGGAATTTTATGTGCACTTGATGATTAGACAAAAAAAGAAGTATAACAAGGTTTGTTTTTTTGGCAAAAGCAGTGCGCCATGAGCTTCATATTATACTTCAGTTTCTCTTATCAAGAATATACAAATTTCATTATCAAAAAAAGTATAGATTATCATTATAAGGCAAACTGAAAAGGTAAAATGTGAACAAATATACAAAAATTTTGAGTCCAAAACGCCACAATAAGCTGATTATAGTAGACAGGATGGAGATTATGTTGAGGATTATAGTGAATAAGTAAAAGTTTTCATATAAGGAAAATAAAGGGATATAATCGTATGGCAGCGGTGGAGGATAATCGTCAAGGTAAGCATTATCCACTTTCAAGGGTACTCTATTGACTTGTAAAAATAATTTATAGTTTTTCAATTTCAATGAAATTCCAAATATTGTAAGTTTTTCTCACCTCAAATTCTCTTATAGTGAAACAATCGAAATCTTTTCTTGTATGTCACAAGTGGGATTGGTGTGTAGATAACAACTCTGCAAGAAAGGAATAAAGAACCGTCTCAATGCGAGGGGGGGATTGCAACACTTTGAAGCTGGTAAAGAGAATAACAGTGCCAGATTGCTCTTTCATAAATGTAAAGAGGGCGTGGTCCAATGGCTTTATCATTAT
>NZ_JBHIRE010000219.1:0-839 GCF_042196885.1 Bartonella sp. AA86SXKL
GGAAATATTTCAGTAATCTTAGAAGATGAAACTTTTTCTGATGCACCTTTTGTACTCTCATTAGACAAAGAAGACATAGAAATGGATTTTGTTTTCGAATTATGCATGACACCCAACAAACTTATAGCAATAAGAACAATTACCTCTTCAAAAAGAATGTATAGAGACTATCGTATGAAGGTTAATAACCTTTTGCTAACGGTCACTTTCTGATGAAAAAAAGAATGCTATAATTCCTCTTAATGAAACTTCCTCAACATTGACTGCCTAAATTGCAAAATTCATCCTCTTATATAGCTTTCAGAAATTGATTTTAAAAAAATTCTCTTACAAAAAAATCGCTCATTATTTTTTTCTATTCTCTTTTATACAAATAATACAAAGAGTTGTTACGATTGGTACTTTTTCAACTCTTCAGCCTTTTTATGATAAAACAGTCTATCCTGTATCTTTGATAAGATTATCCTTGTTATTCTTATTAAAAATGTCTCAAATAGGATGGAATTTCAATAATAGAAAAAATAGGGAGTGTATCATGTTAAATAAGCGGAAATTTTATATCAATGGTCTATGGGACGATCCAAGCACTCCTCATGATTTACATGTCATTGACCCCTCCACAGAGGAGGCCTGTGCTGTCATTAGTCTTGGTAGCACGAGAGATGCAGACAAAGCAATTAATGCTGCTAAAAAAGCTTTCCAAACCTGGAAAACAACCTCACCTCATGAACGTCTTGGATTCGTTGAAAAAATTTTAGAGATTTATGAAAAACGCTCAAGTGATATGGCAAAAACCATTTCAATGGAAATGGGAGCACCTATTGATATGGCGCTCAATG
>NZ_JBHIRE010000220.1:0-315 GCF_042196885.1 Bartonella sp. AA86SXKL
CATCAGACATTTGCCTCCCATTGATAAAAGCAAATTTTTTTTCACTCATATTTTGGCGAATCATCGCACGCTCTTTTTGTATTGCCAATGGAGCAGAAACAACAACCACACTATCTACACGTTTTTCACCTTTCGTTTCAAGAAGAAGTGGAATATCAAGAACAACTAATTTTTCTCCCTGTTGACGCGCTGTATCAATGAATTTTTTTTCTTTTTCTTGAACCAAAGGATGTATTATTTTTTCTAAAGTTTGTAATTTTTCATTATCGTTGATCAAAATTTCAGAAAGTTTTTGGCGATTTACTTTACCATTTT
>NZ_JBHIRE010000220.1:340-838 GCF_042196885.1 Bartonella sp. AA86SXKL
CCAGGGAATTTATATTCTATGAGAGATAAAGTTGGTTCACTCTTATAAAGTTTGTAAACTGCCTCATCAGCACTAAAAACGGAAATACCCGCTTGTCTGAAAAAATCAGCAACTGTTGATTTTCCCATAGCAATTGATCCGGTTAGCCCTATGATTTTCATCCTCTCTTTTCACCCATATCCTGTAAAATTGTCGCCCGTAATGCCTTTGTCACCCGTGGTCTTATTCCAAACCATCGTTCAAACCCTAAAACAGCCTGATGTAAAAGCATTCCTAGTCCATCAACTGTTCTTAGACCGTGTGCTTTTGCTCGTTGTAAGAAAGGGGTTACCAAAGGCGTATAAACAATATCTGTTACTAACGCTGTTGTCTTCGTTTTATGAAAATCACAAAAAAAAGAGGTACTTTTTTCTTCTATTTTTTTTATACCAATAGAAGTTGTATTAACAATAAAATCAGCCTGAGAAAGTATTTCATTAATTTTATACCAATCATAAA
>NZ_JBHIRE010000221.1:0-837 GCF_042196885.1 Bartonella sp. AA86SXKL
GTGTTAGCAAATCAATAATATGCGCACGCAGTGATTGATTTGTCATATCTGAATGCATTTTGAGAACTTCACCGATTTGGCGTTCTACATTATGCAAAGGATTAAGAGCAGTCATCGGCTCCTGAAAAATCATGGCAATATCTTTACCACGAACTTTACGCAAATCTTCTTCTTTCTGCTTTAATAAATCCTTATCATTAAAGAGAATTTCTCCCGATTGATAAAGCGTTTTCAAAAAAGGTAATAATTGCAAAATAGACAGTGCTGTTACCGATTTTCCAGAGCCAGATTCCCCCACCAGAGCAACTGTCTCCCCTTCTTTAATTTCAAAAGTAACTTTTTCAAGAATGTATCTTTGTTCTTGCCCTTGGCACAATGCAATCGAAAGATCACGAACTGAAAGCAAATTTGTCATTGTAATGTCTTTCGCGGGTCAAAAGCGTCACGCGCTGCTTCACCAATAAACGCCAACAAAGACAACATAACAGCAATAACAACAAACCCTGTAATACCAATCCAAGGAGCGTTCAAATTAGTGGTAGCTTGCCGCATCAATTCACCTAAAGAAGCATAACCAGGAGGAAGACCAAATCCCAAATAATCAAGTGATGTAAGTAATGAAACACCCGATGTTAACAAAAAAGGCATATAGGTCAAAGCTGCAACCATCGCATTAGGTAATAAATGCCGCATCATAATAGTGCTATTAGGAACTCCTAAAGCACGTGCGGCATTGACATAGGTAAAATTGCGTGCACGCAAAAATTCCACCCGCACCACACCAACCAATATTACCCATTGAAACAGAAGCATAACCCCCAATAATACCCAAAAGCC
>NZ_JBHIRE010000222.1:0-834 GCF_042196885.1 Bartonella sp. AA86SXKL
CCAATCCCTAAGTTTCATTCTTTAACGGCTGAGGAGAAGGAACGTTTGCAAGCTGGTTCTGATGGCCAGGTGCATGTGTCGTTCAATGGTATCTTTACACCCCCAGAGGAAGCTGCTGTTTATGCCGAGCAACATGCTGTTAATAAAAATGAACCGCTTTATTTTGTGGTGTTTCCACAAGCCGATACGGCTCTCTCAGAACTTCTGGTAGCGGGGTATCAGAAGTTACTGGAAAATAACTTTTGGGGTTTGACCAATTCAACACAAGAAGCAAAAGATCTGATGTCTCGCTATGGTAATACAGGGTTAGAACTTTATGCCCATAGTCGCGGTAGCATGACATTGGGGAATATGCTGTATTCTTTTCAACAACAAGGTGTGCACGGGATAGCTAACAAAAACACGACTATCAATCTCTATGGACCAGCCTTTAATGCTTTAGTTGCATCCGATCTGTTAGGCTATGTGAGTGACGGCAAACAAACCACTGTTGGTTTTGATGGGCATAGATATGATTTTGTCAGCCGATGGATTGGCGGTAATAGCTATACTTACAAGACAATTCCTTCAGACAGTAATGCTTGGAAAGAATGGTGGAGAATGTTTACAGATCCCAACAATGTCCACACTTGCCTTGGAGATGCGGGTTATGAATGTGGATATAATTATGGTTCATCTCATCGTGAACAAAAACCTTGAATTAAATCATGGAGTAAAAAATGAAACAAACTCTAAAATTATTAGGTGGCTTAGCTTTGTTAAGTATAGCTGGATGTCAGTTTAATAAAACTCCTGGAGGGTATTTGAGCGCGTGGGAGCAAAATGGTCTTACTA
>NZ_JBHIRE010000223.1:0-834 GCF_042196885.1 Bartonella sp. AA86SXKL
TGACCACATCAAAGATGCAATGGATCATAATACTCCCTTTACAGTAAAAGATGTTCCTGTCACTATAAGTATTGCTGAAAATATGAATTTTACTTTCCCTGAAAGCACTGTGTAAACTCACTAATGGCTAAAGCTCAATTATCACAAAATGGAGAAGCGCGCGCTTGGCAAAGAATGCTTTCTGGCCGGCGACTTGATCTTCTAAACCCCTCTCCTTTCGATATCGAAATCGAAGATATTGCTCATGGACTAGCTCGCGTCGCACGTTGGAACGGTCAAACACAAGGAGAATATGCCTATTCTGTTGCACAACATTCACTCTTGGTAGAACAAATATTTCAGAAACTTTTTCCACAATCGCAGAACAATGAATGCCTTTGTGCTCTTCTTCATGATGCACCAGAGTATGTCATCGGTGTTATAATTTCACCCTTTAAAGCTGTTATAGGAAAACAATATGAACTCATTGAAAAACGTATACAAGATGCTATACATATGCGCTTTTCTCTCCCCGTTGCTCCCTCTCAAAAACTCTTAAAAAAAATCAAACAAGCTGATCGCATTGCTGCATTTCATGAATCTATTATTCTTGCCGGATTTAATACAGAAGAAGCCCTTCGCTATTTCGGTCACCCAAATAATATTTCACCCGAAGGACTCAATTTGCAACCATGCTCCACAACGAAAATTGAGAACGCTTTTTTAAAACGTTTTCATGATCTTGATGTTGAAAGATTACATTGATATCGCTTTTGATCGTGTACCTTTTGTCACAACCTAAAACACTCCATAGTATTTTAGCTTCATGATCCGAATCTTTTTATACATGCAAAA
>NZ_JBHIRE010000224.1:0-832 GCF_042196885.1 Bartonella sp. AA86SXKL
GTATTGCAAACGTTGATAATGCGGCACGGACTCTTTCCGGTGTTAAGGCTGGTTCGATTACAGCAGTATCCACTGATGCGATAAATGGTTCTCAACTTTATTCCATGAGCAATGTCGTTGCAGGCTATTTTGGCGGTGATGCTGGCTATAAAGATGGGCAATGGATAGCTCCCAAGTTCCAAGTTTCGCAGTTCAAGAGTGATGGTAGTTCTGGTGAGAAGGAGAGCTATGATAATGTAGCGGCTGCGTTTGAAGGAGTTAACAAAAGTCTTGCAGGTATGAACGAGCGTATTAATAATGTTGTTACTGCTGGCCAGAATGTTTCGTCGAACAGTTTAAATTGGAATGAGACAGAGGGAGGTTATGACGCTCGTCATAATGGTGTGGACAGTAAGCTCACGCATGTAGAGAATGGTGACGTATCCGAAAAATCGAAAGAAGCCGTTAATGGAAGTCAACTATGGAATACGAATGAGAAAGTTGAAGCGGTTGAGAAGGATGTAAAGAATATTGAGAAGAAGGTACAAGATATTGCTACAGTAGCAGATAGTGCTGTTAAGTATGAGAAAGATAGTACTGGCAAGAAAACGAATGTAATCAAATTAGTTGGTGGGAGTGAAAGTGATCCAGTATTGATAGACAATGTAGCGGATGGTGACATTAAAGAAGGCTCTAAGCAGGCAGTCAATGGAGGTCAGTTGCATGATTATACTGAGCAACAGATGAAGATAGTGCTTGAAGATGCGAAGAAATATACGGATGAACGCTTCAATGATGTCGTCAATAATGGTGTTAATGAGGCTAAAGCTTATACAGATATGAAGTTTGAGGC
>NZ_JBHIRE010000225.1:0-830 GCF_042196885.1 Bartonella sp. AA86SXKL
TAAAAATAAAAAACGCATGAGCGTTTTAATCATATTTTAACGTTTTAAGAAACCTTTTTCTGTAAAAATTCCCTCTACTATTAGATCATGTTCTGTATGGGGAATGGAGGAAACTTCCTGACATGAAAAGCCTAAGCCCAATAGAGCAATTTGATGCCCTTGTTTTTGAAGAATTTCAACAGCGCGATCATAGTAGCCTCCTCCATAACCAAGACGGTGACATTGGCTATCAAACGCTGAAAGAGGCACAAGAATAACGCTTGGAATAACAACTGTATTTTCTGCACCAGGACCCAATGTGCCAAAGTGCATAGGTTCTAAAACTGTGCTTTGTGAAAATGTACGAAAAACCATGGTCGTGGAATCAAGCACTGCCGGTAATGCTAAATTTCCACCACGTACTCTTATGCAATCGAATAAAGGACGTGGGTCGATTTCTGATTTGATTGGCCAATAACCCGCTAGAATCATACGGGAAAAATCTTCCCCTCTTTGTTCAAGGACATGCATTAGATGAGAACAGGCTTGCTGCGAAAAAACATCGCGCTCTTGTGCTGAGAGTGCATCGCGTTTGGATAAGCCGCTCTTGCGTAACTGTGCGCGAACCGATGAGAGAGATTGCGTGGTTTTTGTGTCTTGGGTCATTCTTTCGTCAATCATTTCATAAAGGGTGATAAAGCATTCCATAAAGGGTGAAAAGGTACAATAAATCAGCTACTCTAAGGAGAGCTCTCACAAATCTTTTAAAAAGATCAGAGTGATTTTTTCCCCACCAAAAGGATGATAGCATCTTGCTGTATTTGTGCAAGCAAGTGGTGATCCACAACAAC
>NZ_JBHIRE010000226.1:0-828 GCF_042196885.1 Bartonella sp. AA86SXKL
TGCACCCATTTTTATCTGGCTGCTGCCCGCCGACAAGACCTGTATTTCCACCCTGGGGTACAATTGGTGTACGTGTCTGACTAGCCAATTTCATAATTGATGAAACTTCCACTGTAGAAGCCGGACGTAAAAGCAACGGTGTTCTTCCATGAAAAAGTCCACGCTCTTCAAGCAAATAGGGTGCAATAAGAGCCTGATCTGTTATAGCATGCGCAGCACCAACAATTTTTCTAAATCTTTCAATTAACTCACGCTCCATTTTCATTTTCCCTTTGGAGCTGCTGCACGTATGAGGCGATCATTAATAGCCTCACCCAATCCGTAAGATGGAATAGGTTCTACTGCAATAGATCTCACCTTGAGTGAATCCAATTGCCTCATGTATTGAAATAAATGAGAAGCTGCCTCTTCTAACTGTCCACTCTCGCTAAGATTTAAGACAGAAACGGCATTTTCAACCCCCATAATGCGTTTTATGCCAAATGCTAAAAGTGCTTCACCATATTCTACCTTGTGGACATTCAAACGAACCGCAGCATTGGGCGCATAATGCGATTTTAACATGCCTGGTGCCTCAATCGCAGCTCGCTGATCTATTCGCTTCAAAGACTTTCCAGCAACTTCTTCAATATCTTCAGCAGCAATCCCCCCAGGACGCAAAAGATAAATATTCTCATCAGAAACCTTAATAATCGTTGATTCAAGCCCTATTTTAGAAAAACCTCCGTCAAGTATCAAAGGAACAGATTCTCCTAAAGATGCCCAAACAGCCTCAGCTGAAGTAGGACTAAGGCGTCCTGATTGATTTGCACTAGGAGCAGCGAGAGG
>NZ_JBHIRE010000227.1:0-825 GCF_042196885.1 Bartonella sp. AA86SXKL
GCAACACCACCTAACTTATCTAACGTTACATCTGTTCCTTCCGATCCATAACGTGAAAGAAGTTCAATATTTTCAACAGGTAAAAAGAGCAGATCGCCTCCAGCATACTTAATCTCAAGACAATCTCGTAAAATTCCAGCTGTAGTGATAGTTTTAAGACCAACAAATTGTCCAATACCATGATCGATATGCACAACGATATCGCCAGAATTTAAAGCTGCAATTTCAGAAATAAAATTTTTATTGTGTTTACGCCGTTTGGGTGATCTTATGAAACGATCACCGAGGATATCTTGCTCTGTTATGATAGCAAAATCTTCCACTTCAAAACCGTGCTCTATCCTTATAACAGCTGCTGTTATATGATCACGTGGTGTTGCTCTCACCGTTTGTAATGATTTTACAATATCTATTTTTTTCAATCCATGCTCATCAAGAACCTGTAGCAAACGTGCCAGAGACCCTTCACTCCAACCGGCTAATAGCACCTTCTTTTTAGCAACATGCAATGAAGCAATATGATGAACGACACTTGAAAAAACATTTTTCTCTTGCGCATTACGCTCTTTTACAAAATCATATCCAGCTTTAATATTCGCATGAACAACAGTTTTTCCAAAAGTTTGTGGAACATTAAAAGGCGTAAAATCAATACGTTGTCCGGATTGTTGCGCAATTTCTAAAACACGCTCTGGTGTTAAATAGAGAAGGCTAGGCTCTATTGGATGATAAGAAGTAGGATTTTCTTTATCATTTTCATGCTCTTTCTCTTTGCGTGCATCATAATAATCTTCAATAAGGCGATAACGCTCGGTGAGCACTTCT
>NZ_JBHIRE010000228.1:0-823 GCF_042196885.1 Bartonella sp. AA86SXKL
TACTGCTTGAAAATGTTCGTTTTCATTCAGGTGAAGAAAAGAATGCGGGCTCTTTTGCTGAGGCTCTAGCCCATAATGGAGATCTCTATGTTAATGATGCTTTTTCAGTTTCTCATCGTGCCCATGCTTCGGTAGAGGGGATAACACATTTTTTGCCTTCCTATGCGGGGCGTTCTTTACAATGTGAGTTGCAAGCATTGGAAAAAGGGCTTGGTAAGCCAGAGCGTCCGGTGATCGCAATTGTTGGAGGGGCGAAGGTTTCCAGTAAGCTTTTTGTGCTCAATCATTTGGTTAAAAAGGTCGATTATTTGGTCATTGGTGGTGGCATGGCCAATAGTTTTTTAGCAGCGCAAGGTGTGTGTGTTGGAAAGTCATTGTGTGAACATGCGCTGATCGAAACGGTAAAAAAAGTTATTGAAAAAGCACGGGAGTGCCAATGTACGCTTCTGCTCCCTGTGGATGCAATCGTTGGATTTCGCTTTGAAAAAGATGCGCCACATCGTCTCTATGATATTGGAGATATTCCTGAGGATGGGATGATTTTGGATGTTGGTACGCGCTCCATTGCGCATATCAATGCCGTGATCGATAAAGCCGCTACCCTTGTGTGGAATGGACCTCTTGGTGTTTTTGAGATGTCTCCTTTTGATCAAGGAACGATTGCAGTGGCACGCCATGCAGCAGAACTTAGTTTGACAGGGAAATTGGTTTCAATTGCTGGAGGGGGAGATACGGTGTTTGCACTTAATCATGCTGGTGTTGCTGATGATTTTACTTATCTTTCAACCGCGGGTGGAGCCTTTTTGGAATGGATGGAAGGCAA
>NZ_JBHIRE010000229.1:0-481 GCF_042196885.1 Bartonella sp. AA86SXKL
AAACGCCAGGATTACAGCTGACGGAAACTACAAAAAGCGTGTGTTGATTATCTTAGCTGAAGTGGACCTTCATGGTTATAGGAATATTTTAAAAGGGCGCTCATTTTACCTCCCCGAAAAACGCGCCAAAATGAATAAATTATTCTCATGCAAGAACATCCCCCTTTACGATGTGGTCGCACGATCTATTTTAGAAGGAAAAAAATGTTAGCAACTGCTGAAAAGAACTGTTTTGCCCCCAAAGCACAGAAAGACTAAAAACCATCCTCTTATGGAGACCATGTATCAAAACAAGAACAACAACATCAAAGGATAAAAGCAAAGGTTCTGTTTCATAAAAGCATATAAACAAGGAATTTCCGCATGATCCAACAAGAAAAATAGGGTGAAAAAAGATCTTTGAGCAATGCTGTTTTGCATATGGGCTTACCAACACTAGCACTCTTCGTAAAGAGCCCCTAAACGCACAAGCGGTCAATGA
>NZ_JBHIRE010000229.1:526-821 GCF_042196885.1 Bartonella sp. AA86SXKL
GGAAAACCCCCGTATTTAAACACCCAGAAAGCGGGCTTTATGGAAACAACTTTATTAAAGACTAGGAAAAATTATCATTTATAAAAATGATACACAAAAGGGGAATACATACTAGAGAAGCTTTTCACAAAATGAAAAAAGGAAAGAAATCTGCATGAAAAAACTCAACCGGACTATTTTGCAGCTTTTATACCAGAAGAATTTAAAAAGCACACTGAAACGGTGGGTACAGCCTCCAGCACACATATCCTCACCAATCCATCAGTCTTCATGCTCTTCAGCCAGCATCTTTCTC
>NZ_JBHIRE010000230.1:0-821 GCF_042196885.1 Bartonella sp. AA86SXKL
TTGTAATATCATTCAATACTAACATAATGAAAAATCTCCCTTGCATATTTTTAAAATAAGCGCAAGTGGATTTAATCTTTAAAGAGAGTGTGTAGTTATCATCTTTATTCTTGGTGCAAGTTGGCATCATCATTCTATTTGTCAGCTCAAAATGTTGCGTTGCGACAGCTCTTATAGACGGTTCATGAGAGGTATTTTTACTCCTTTTTTTAAGTGTTTTTATTCACATGCTCATCCACCTTGTGATTTGCAAGCGAAGGATGTTGATGAATTCACTATAAGAGGGTTTAAAATGAGAAAATCTTACAATCTTCGGGTTTTTCATTCAAGTTGAAGAAAGGTAGATAATCCTTATAAATCAATCTATTATATCTATGATGAGGCAAGAGGTTAAAATGAGATTTTTTATTGAAATCAGCGAAGAACTATACAATTCTAAAAATTGGTGCGGATTTTTTCATAGTCACTTGGCAAGAGACGTCTTGCTCGCTATAGAACGGTCAGATAATATTTATAATAAAATAAAGGTGGTCAAATGGCTGTAGAACGTACTTTTTCAATGATTAAACCAGATGCAACACGTCGTAATTGAACAGGTGCAATTACAAAAATGCTTGAAGATGCGGGGCTGCGTGTTATCGCATCTAAACGTGTGTGGATGAGCCAACGTGAAGCTGAAAAATTTTATGCTGTTCATAAAGAGCGTGCATTTTTTAGTGAATTGGTCGAACTTATGTCTTCTGGTCCAACCATTGTTCAGGTTTTAGAAGGCGAAAATGCAATAGCTAAAAATCGTGAAGTAATGGGGGCTACAAATCCTG
>NZ_JBHIRE010000231.1:0-821 GCF_042196885.1 Bartonella sp. AA86SXKL
TGGAATAAACATATTAATTTAATATCTTCTTCAACAATACCTCTTTTATGGACACGTCATATTTTGGATTCAGCACAAATCTACCCTTTACACAGTGATCTTCTGCATTGGTGTGATCTTGGATCAGGAGGAGGCTTTCCCGCGATTGTTATTGCTATTTTTCTCAAAGAAAAAAAAGGGGGGCATATTGATTTAGTTGAAAGTAATGGAAAAAAAGTAGCTTTTTTACGAACAGTTATTGCTCAACTTGATCTTCCAGCAACAGTTTATCATTGTAGAATTGAAGATGTAACTCAAAAAATAAAAAATCCAGAGGTTATAACAGCACGGGGATTAGCTTGCCTAGATGATCTTTTAAGGCTTATTTTTCCTTTATTAACACAAAAAACAATCGCTCTTTTGCAAAAAGGTCGGGATTACTCTAAAGAAATAAAAAATGCCTCTGCCAATTGGCAGTTTGATCTGCTAAAACATAAGAGTAAAATTGATGAAAATTCTGTTATTTTAGAAATTTCTCAGGTTCGATCATTTAGAGGGTAAAGCAAAATGAGCGAAATGCGGATTATCGCTATTGCAAACCAAAAAGGTGGAGTTGGAAAAACAACCACAGCAATAAATCTTGCAACAGCTTTGGCAGCCATTGGAGAAAATGTTCTCATTATGGATATTGATCCACAAGGTAATGCGAGTACAGGACTGGGAATTGATCGTAATAGCCGTCCTTTATCGTCTTATGATGTTATGATTTCAGGAATTTCAGTGACAAAAGCAGCTTTGAAAACAGCTGTACCCAATCTTTCTATTGTACCCTCTACACTTGA
>NZ_JBHIRE010000232.1:0-818 GCF_042196885.1 Bartonella sp. AA86SXKL
CATGTAAAAGAATCTGCTCATACGATACGCATGCAAGAAACTTTAGCTCGTAGTTTAGATCAAAGCCTTACAACCAGTAAATTGCATCTTCTCAATGGAGCCATGAGCCATATTTTTGGTGATCTTTTCACTATTTTTATTATCTTTTTTGGTGCTCAGGCAGTTCTTCAAAACCAAATTACGCTAGGACAACTTATTGCCTTTCATCTCCTCGCTGGAAATGTTTCTGGTCCTATCTTAAGCCTTGCATCCCTATGGGAAGAATGGCAGCATTTGAAAATCTCTCGTCTTCGTTTGGGCGATATTCTTAACTCCCCTTCAGAATGGGAAGAAGAAAAGCCGCCTCTTCAACTCAGCGCTCCTCCTCATCTTGAAGCCAACGATCTCTGTTTTTCTTATGGAGATAAGTCCATTATCAATCATCTTGATGTCTGTTTACAACCTGGGCAACCAATTATGTTACTTGGTCCTTCAGGGTGCGGAAAAACAACCTTGGCGAAGCTCCTTTGTGGACTCTACCTCCCAACAAGCGGGAAGATATTGATTAACGCCCAACCTTTACAGAATTTTGATGTCCGTAGCGTGCGTGAAACAATCGCGTACTTTCCTCAAAATCCTTGCCTTTTTTCCGGAACCATTCTTGAGAATATGCTTCTTGCTAAACCAGATGCCACTAAAGATGAAATCGATGCTGCACTATATGTTAGTGCTTGCCATGATTTAATCACTCAATTACCTCTAGGACTCCATACTCAAGTAGGAGAGCAAGGTGGTTTTTTATCAGGTGGTCAGCGCCAACGCTTGGCTTTGGCTTGTTT
>NZ_JBHIRE010000233.1:0-817 GCF_042196885.1 Bartonella sp. AA86SXKL
TAGGTTTTTAAATTTTATGTTACATCAACAGAAAGTCGTTGAAATTTATACAGATGGTGCTTGCTCAGGAAATCCTGGAGTTGGAGGGTGGGGAGCGATTTTACGATGGAATGGTCATGAACGTGAGCTTTATGGTGGAGAAGTACAAACGACCAATAATCAAATGGAACTAATGGCGGCACTTTGTGCGTTAAAGGCACTTAAAGAATCTTGTTCGGTCGATCTTTATACGGACTCAGTTTATGTGCGCAACGGTATATCTTTATGGCTTAAAGGATGGAAGAAGAATAATTGGCAGACTGTGTCAAAAAAACCTGTTAAAAATAAAGAGTTATGGCAAGCTCTTGAGGGCGTCTGTTCTTTCCATACTATCAGATGGCACTGGATAAAAGGGCATACTGGTCATCCAGATAATGAGCGTGCAGATGCACTTGCACGTAAGGCAATTGCTGAATATCGCGAAAATGGATGTTTTTCGGCATAGTCTTTGAGATCTTTTCCTTTGATCACGGAATAGAAAGAGGGTTTGATTACAGAGGAACGATGAATGTTCCGCTTAAGGCGTAATCTTTAAAGGAAACCGTGTAAAAAACTGTTTTATTTGTTGTTTTTGGTATGAAATGGATAGGAGCGCTAAAAAGTGTATATTCGGCGGTATCACTTACTTTTTTTGCTGGTCCAATTTGCATTTCTCCTCCATCTAAAAAGAGAGATATCGGTATGATTTTCTTGTTATTTTTTATTTTAATAAAGAGGGTATTTGTCTCTTTTTTAACATTTATTTTTAACTCATGATGTATTGTATGAGGTAAGGCAT
>NZ_JBHIRE010000234.1:0-817 GCF_042196885.1 Bartonella sp. AA86SXKL
CTCGTTATTCTGAAGCTTCCCTAATTAAAAAGCTTGAAGAGCTAGGAATAGGTCGTCCTTCAACCTATGCATCCACATTGGCTACACTATCTGATCGTGGATATATCATAATTGATAAACGAAAGCTTATTCCCGATGTTAAAGGACGTATTGTTACAGCCTTTCTTGAAAATTTTTTTAATCGCTATGTAGAATACGGTTTCACGGCAGATCTTGAGGAAAAACTGGATCTTATATCGGATGGAAAGCTTTCTTGGAAAGATGTATTGCGCGATTTTTGGGATGGATTTAATGCTTCTATTACCAATATCCAAGAATTACGTATAACAAATGTTCTTGATGTTTTAAATGTAACATTAGCACCCCTTGCTTTTCCTGTGCGTGAAGATGGAAGTGATGTTCGTTCCTGTCCCTTATGTACAAACGGCCAGTTATCATTAAAACTCGGTCGTTATGGTGCATTTGTTGGCTGTTCTAATTATCCCGAATGCAAATATACCCGCCAACTTGGAACAGAGACAGGAGAAGAAAATGATGCCATGCGTAATGATGAACCACTTATGCTTGGTATCGACCCTGAAACAGGAAAAGATATCTCTCTTCGTAATGGTCGTTTTGGCCCTTATATTCAACTCGGTGAAAGCAAAGAAGCTAAGCGTGTAGGACTACCAAAAGAATGGCAAGCAGAAAAAATCACTCTTGAAAAAGCTTTGTCTTTAATATCCTTGCCCCGTGAAATTGGTATTCATCCTGAAACCGGCAAAACAATCACTGCAACAATTGGCCGGTATGGCCCATACCTTACGCATGATGGAAA
>NZ_JBHIRE010000235.1:0-813 GCF_042196885.1 Bartonella sp. AA86SXKL
GAGGAAACCAAACCCGCTTTGGCTTATACACTGCTCTCATCAGATCAGTTAAATGCAGTTGTTGCAATGCTAGAAGAACGATACAGAAGCCGGTAGTTTTTTCACAATCAAAGGAAGGATATTGGTAATGTACTTTGATATTCATGAAACAATTTCATCTGAGAAGCTTAATCGTCTTGCCGAAATTACGGTAAAAGTAGGATTGAATCTACAAAAGGGGCAAGATCTTGTTTTGACTGCACCAATTTCCGCATTACCTTTTGTTCGGCGTATTGCATATCATGCTTATAAGGCTGGTGCTGGTGTGATTATACCACTTTTTAGTGATGATATGTTATTGCTTACACGTTTTGAAAATGCCCATACTGCTAGTTTTGATTGTGCCCCTTCTTGGCTTTATGAGGGGATGGCGCAGGCTTTTAGAAATGGGGCTGCGCGTTTAGCTATTGTTGGTGATGATCCTTCGCTACTTTCTAATCAGGATTTTAATAAGGTTGCGCGTTTGAGTAAGGCCACTTCAATAGCTTACCAGCCTGCTCTTAAAGAAATATCGAATTTTGCTATGAATTGGTCGATAGTTGCTTATCCGACAGCAGGATGGGCTGCAACGATTTTTCCCGCGTTGCCAATAAATGAAGCGATTAAGAAATTAGCTGATGCAATTTTTTCTGCTTCACGTGTTACAGGAGAAGATCCGGTTCACGCGTGGGGTGTTCATAATGCAAATTTGAAGCAACGGTCATCGTGGCTTAATGAGCAGCGTTTTTCTGCTTTACACTTTAAAGGTCCAGGGACTGATTTAACAGTTGGTTT
>NZ_JBHIRE010000236.1:0-474 GCF_042196885.1 Bartonella sp. AA86SXKL
TCTTGGTATTATTAATGAAAATGAACCTTCACGACCAAACGGTCCAGTTTTAGTGAAGTAGTAAAAAACAAGGGAGCATTAATGTCACCTTCCTTTATTATTGTAAGTACAACTCTTCAAAGAGCGGCGCTTCTAACAACAGGAAATAAAAAATGAAAGCACGCGTTATAGTTACTCTCAAAAACAGTGTTCTTGATCCGCAAGGGGAAGCAATTATCGGTGCTTTAAAGAGTTTATCTTTCACAGGTATTCACTCTATTCGCCAGGGAAAAGTTTTTGATATTGTGCTCGATGACCAATCTGCTAAAAATGCAAAGCAAACACTTGAACAAATGTGTGAAGAGCTCCTCGCAAATACTGTCATTGAAAATTATACAATAGAACTTCTTTAAGTGGAATTCCTATGAAAACTGCTATCATTCAATTACCGGGATTAAATCGCGATCGGGATATGGTTGCAGCACTCCATCACAT
>NZ_JBHIRE010000236.1:498-813 GCF_042196885.1 Bartonella sp. AA86SXKL
AGGAGTTGAGCCATTAAAAATTTGGCAAACAGAATCAACAATTCCAGATGTAGATGTCATTGTTATTCCTGGTGGTTTTTCCTATGGCGACTACTTAAGATGTGGTGCTATTGGCGCACGAACACCTGTTTTGCAAGCCGTTCGTGAGAAAGCACAAAAAGGTGTTACGGTAATTGGCATATGTAATGGATTTCAAATTTTGTTGGAAGCTGGTTTGTTACCCGGTACTTTAATGCGTAACACTTCATTAAAATTTGTTTGTCGTGAAATAAAGCTTGAAGTCGTAAATGTTAACACAAAATTTTCTCGCTATTA
>NZ_JBHIRE010000237.1:0-434 GCF_042196885.1 Bartonella sp. AA86SXKL
CAGTGCTTTAACAATTACTCAGGGTGTCCCACCTTCAGATGCTTTTATTCTAAGTGATGTTGAAGGTGTTGGTGTATATCCAAGGAAGGCTTTGGGTACAAAATGTGCACGGTCATGGCGCTATACACAAGATGTTGGAAGTGATCCAGCGTATCCTGATGTCTCTGCCCGTGATGCTGCTGCTTTGCGGGAATTACAGGTGCTCGGAAAGATTTAAAAAACTTTGGATTAAAGGGAAAAAATACAGGATGAAAACAGCATTATTGCTGTTTGAATTCTGTGATTGATGCCTATAACGTTTTATGATAGTAAAAGGGTTCGTTGTTTTATCTTTGGGGAGGGGTGTATGGAATTAATCTTCAATAAATCGGGCAAATATCTGTCAACCATATACTTAAAAAATGGATAAGCAGTGAAAAAACGTGAAGTAAAAA
>NZ_JBHIRE010000237.1:525-813 GCF_042196885.1 Bartonella sp. AA86SXKL
TGCTCCTACTTATGGTACAGGTAAGCCAGCTTCGTTACAGTTTTTTGAAGATGTTGCTAATATTACTTCGTTAACACCAACAAACAACAATAGTCAGCTTGTTATGAAGCCTCATCCAAAACTTGTGATGCCAAGCTCTAGTGCTCTTCGATTTTTGCCACCACCGCAGCAAGATGTGGCACAAGAGAGCTCTTTCAATGGGAAAGCGACATTGAATCAACATACTGGTAGTGGTAAAGTTTTTGGTTTCCCCAAAAAAGTATCCTCAATGAATGGGGATATTGATAG
>NZ_JBHIRE010000238.1:0-812 GCF_042196885.1 Bartonella sp. AA86SXKL
TTATTTCTCTTTATTGTGATCGGCAGCTTTATCGCAAAAACAGAGATTGTTGCACGGGGGCAAGGAAGTGTTATTCCCACCGCTTACGTTCAGCTGGTCCAAGCGCAAAATACAGGACGCATTGAGAAAATTCTTGTAAAAGAAGGGCAATTTGTTCATCAAGGCGATCTCCTTATTCAATTAGATCCTCGTGAAGCCCTCAATGAGTGCGCACGTGTTCAAGCAGATATCGCGCAACAAACTCTTCAAGCACAAATCGCAACAGCTATTTTAACAGCTTTGCATGAAAGTGATCCTTTGGATAAAGATTTTGTGACCAAAGGGCTTGCCTATCTGCCAGCTCCTCCTTCTGGCAACACGACTGCAAGAATAGAAGGGGAAAAACTCATTAGCGCTACCCTTCAATCTCTCCAAGATAAATTAAGAGCGCTAAAAGCACAGGCGGACCGCGTCGAGCGCAGCGGTGCAACACAACATGCGCAATTAGATAGGTTGGAAGATGATCGTCAATTAAGCCAAGGGAAATTAAAGGCTGCAAAAAGCCTAATGGAAACAAAAGTCATTAGCCAAGCAGTTTATTTAGAACGTTTACATGACTTTAAAAATGTCGAGCATGAAATTTTAACCAATCAAAGACGTTTGGAAGAAAATGCCGCCGAAATAAACACCCTCCGCCAACAACGGAAAAGTCTCATTTCCGATGAAATCGCCCGCTATCGGCAACTTTCGCGTGAAACAGAACTGAATCTTCAAGGATTAAAAGCAAAGCTTGATAGCACTCAATACCATCTTGACCACTTATCACTTTATGC
>NZ_JBHIRE010000239.1:0-811 GCF_042196885.1 Bartonella sp. AA86SXKL
TCATATTATGTGTTAAAGTTCCAGCTTCTAAAGCATACGATAAAAGCATTGTGTCATCAAAACAATGTATCACTATGCCGTATTGTTTCATCACTAACCAATCATACTTTATATTCTGACCAATTTTTAAAACCGCTTGATCTTCTAATATCGGCTTTAAAAGCGTCAAAGCCTTCTGTGTTTCAATTTGTGAAACAATGCGCCCGCCCTTCAAAAGATCATTTTCCCCTTCAACATGTTCAAGGGGTACATAGGCTGCTTTTTCCGGTTGTAATGCCAACGAAAAACCAACAAGTTTTGCTTGTATGGGATCAAGAGAGGTTGTTTCGGTATCAAAAGCGAAAAAGCCTTGCTCTTGTGCTTGTGATAACCACTCTTTCAAAGTTTTTTCATCAAAAATGGTTGTATAGGTATCTCTTGTAATTTTCTGGCTTAAAGCTTGATCTTGACGTTTTTGTGCTAACCGTTGTGGGGAGTTTTCAGAAAAATCATGAAGAGATTCTCTCTCAGCTCTTTTAAAATTAGAATCACGTTCATATCCAGATTTTTCCCATTCAACATCTATATCAAGTACATCAATAACTGCTGCATCACATGCTGTTGCCTCTGCTACACGACGCGTTAATGTGGCAAATCCCATAGCTTTAAGAAAAGCGATTAAGCGCGGTCCATCTTGGGGTTCTAAAATAAAATCATCTAAATCATTCTCTATAGGTACATCTGTTTTAAGTTGAACCAATTCACGAGAAATTTTTGCCTGTTCACTATAAGCTTGAATATTTTCACGTCGTTTTGTTTGTTTAACCTCTGT
>NZ_JBHIRE010000240.1:0-808 GCF_042196885.1 Bartonella sp. AA86SXKL
CCTCTACCTGCAACCAGCTCAATTGTGCATAAGGTTGCATCCAACTACTCTTCGTTGTCTCAAAACGATAACCCGCTTCAAATGATGTACCCAACCCCCATTGATTATAATTTCCTTCAATCGCTATACCATTCGTTGAAACAGCCTTTAGGTTATTCTGATACTGATTGTATTTTAAAATACTATCTAAATACCATCCACTCTTATCAAAATAAGTTGCATACGCTCCAATGCTATAAGTGTTTATGCCGCTCACACCACCTCGTGCATGTGCAACACGTGCTTGATCATAACTACCAAAACCACCGATATAAAACTCTCCACCCATTAACTCACTTACACCACTGACACCTAAAACTATACCTGTCTGATCAAGCTTAAAGTCTTTATGATCTGCAACGATGTGTTCTTTGCTCTTAATTGCGTGCGCCCAGAAAGCCGTATTTTTCTTACCTCTGTCTAGAATTCCTCTTCCCGCACGTACAGCTTGCAGCTCATTGTGAAAAACCAGTGCTGGAGTCACAGACATGGACAATACTGCATCTGTAGAGGGAGTGGTTAAAAAGTGAGAAACTGACAGCTTCTGGCTTGATTGTGGAGAAGAGCTACCTTGCTGACCTGGACGTAAAATCATTTGATCGGCTAAAGATTGGCCATCCGTAGAAACTACTGACTGCTGTTGTTCATCAGAAGAATGATAATGACCTGTTGGACTCGATGTATCAGACGCTGGTTTTTCTAAAGACGAGGTAGAGGAGGAAAACTGCGGATCTTTAGTTATATTCTGGTCAATATGATTCCGATATGA
>NZ_JBHIRE010000241.1:0-421 GCF_042196885.1 Bartonella sp. AA86SXKL
ATTTTGAATAAAATGTGCACCACGTTTGGAATCATAAAAGGGAAGAAGAAAAGGTGCATATTTTGTTCGGATATTGCCTAAGACCCATTCAACATAATTATAAAGGCGTAAGCTTCGTGATTTTTTCCCTTCATTTTTGAGGATAAGACGTGAAAGGCGAATAGGTTTTTTTTGATCGAGTGTATGGGTGAGTTCTAAGGTAATTTCTGAGTGTTGAGATTTAAAGGTTGAGAATCCAAAACCATGGCAAGACTCATAGACAACACTTTCGTTGCATTCTACAGCAGAAATTGGTGAGAAACGTTTTAAAGATAGGCGGTCAACGATATAAAGTGCTTCCCCTGGACGGTTAGAAACCGGATCATTTGTCCAAGGGGTTAATTGATAATCGCGGCTGTTATTGGCCCAAGTAAAGAGTGCA
>NZ_JBHIRE010000241.1:528-806 GCF_042196885.1 Bartonella sp. AA86SXKL
TGTGGTTAAAACCGCCATAGCCATTCCAATATTGTAAATCTTTTCCATTAATGGGAAGAGTGGATGATTTTTGTTGACTGATAAGACCAATAGAAACGAAGAGGCTTTGTTCAGTTTGTGTTGATATTTGTCTTCTTTTGTCGTTTAGTTTATCATGAGATCCTTGATGACTATTCCGTGTGACGAGATCAAAATGACTCTCATTAAGTCGTTTGAGCTGTTCAGATAAAGACCCATTTTGAGCATGAAGGATGATACGGGCTGAGGCAAGAAGCACC
>NZ_JBHIRE010000242.1:0-806 GCF_042196885.1 Bartonella sp. AA86SXKL
AAAATAGCCCCGGTACCATAGTCCATCAGCACAAAATTAGCGATATAAACGGGGATATGCACTGTTTCATCAAAAGGATGCACCGCCACAAGCGATGTGCGAACCCCTAGTTTTTCCGCTGTTTCAAGTGCTGCTGTTGTCGTTCCACCACTCCGACAACTCTCAACAAAAGCCTCTAGCTCCTTATCCTTTTTTGCAAGAGCTTGCGCAATGGGATGATCAACAGACAGAGCTAAAAAAGAAGCACCAAACAGGGTATCAGGACGCGTTGAATAACAAACAACCTCATTAAAGGACTGACAAACATCATGAGCATCCCTTGCATCATCAGCTGTTGCCTTTAAAGCCCAACGAATCAACAAACCTTGGGATTTTCCGATCCAATTTTTTTGCATCGTGCGCACTTTTTCTGGCCATTGATCCAGTTCTTCAAGTCCTGCGAGTAAATCTTCACTAAAAGCGCTAATTTTGAAAAACCACTGGGTTAATTCCCGCTGTTCAACCAACGCACCCGAACGCCAACCCCGTCCATCCACAACCTGTTCATTGGCCAAAACGGTATGATCAACGGGATCCCAATTGACCTTCGCCACTTTACGCGCCACCAACCCCTTTTGATAAAAATCAAGAAACAGCATTTGTTGGCGGTGGTAATAGTCCACATCACACGTTGCAAATTCCCGTGTCCAATCGAGTGAAAGCCCTAATTGCTTTAATTGCCCACGCATGACGGCGATATTTTCATAAGTCCACGTTTTAGGATGCACTTTACTTTGCAAAGCAGCATTTTCAGCCGGCATTCCAAA
>NZ_JBHIRE010000243.1:0-801 GCF_042196885.1 Bartonella sp. AA86SXKL
AGTTTATGGCAATGCACAAGTTTACGAAGAGCCACACATTTACGATAGGGCGCGTGTTTACGGCAATGCGCAAGTTTACGGTGATGCGCATGTTTACGGTCATGCAAAAATTTACGGTGAAGCATGTGTATGTTGGGACGACTGGATTGATGGCGATAGAAGAATCTCAACTGGAGAAAAGACCAGATGAGAAAATACGAACGACTAATCTTATAGTATCTCTATAAACCAGCTTCTAACTCCACAAACAAAATTTCAACACATGCGTGCTTCACGCCACGGGTGAATTACATCTAAAATGAAGGGGAATAAACATGCCACACCGCCCACCTACTATCACGCAACCAGCTATTGCTCGTGCTTTACGAGAAGCTAAAAAACAAGGATGCGAACTCATAGAAATCAAACCTACAGGGGAATTATTAATTCATATCAATAAAACCATAACACCAACAACGACAGATAATACTTATAGCATCAACGATTTTCCACCACTTGAAAACAAGCAAGAAGAATACAGCACCAATAAATCTTGCCCCTCTGTCGACGGTATAAAGTTTTAGCCATGCCAAAACGCCGTCCACCGCATCTTGTTCGTGAACGTACACGCCATGGTAAAGTTATATGGTATGTACGTATTGGTCATGGACCACGGTTTCGGATTGAAGGAACCTATGGAACGCAAGAGTTTGTTGATAATTATACGCTGGCTATTAAACAAGCTCAAAATGGCATCTCCAAGAAAATAAACAGACTTACAAAAGGCTCTTTCGATTGGTTATTGCATCAGTATTTACAAAG
>NZ_JBHIRE010000244.1:0-312 GCF_042196885.1 Bartonella sp. AA86SXKL
GCGCCCAACAATGTTTTGGAGATGGTTAATTTGCTTATCAAGACAATGACGCAAATGGTTTAATTCGCTTTCAGAACAAAAATCTGTTGCTTCCAAGATTTCATCAAACTGGCGGGTGAAAACTTTATAATCAGCAAGCCTTTCCATTTGTTCTGAAACAGTGAAAAGGCGCTTGGATTGATTCGATTTTTCTTGCAAACCGCTTCTTTCTTGCTCTTCTTCAGTTTGGTCATTGTCATTTGATTGTGTTGCTTGCGTTTTTCCTTGGTCTTGCGTATCGCTTTCTTGTTCAGTTTCTACTTTTTCTTCACT
>NZ_JBHIRE010000244.1:341-801 GCF_042196885.1 Bartonella sp. AA86SXKL
TCGTTTTTACCTTCTTTGTCTGCTTGGTTGTGAGGTTCACACTCGCTTTTTAATTTTTTGTTGTCTAAAGTTTCAAATGTTTCTTCGAGTTGAACTGCCATTTTGAGTGTGACAAGCATTTGGCGAACAATGCTTGCAAAAGCTTGTTGGTTGTAAATATGGTATGTTAGTTCGTTCAGTTCTGCTGTGACTTTTCGTTCGATTTCTTGACGCCATAACTCTAATACAGGTCCAGCTTCTTTGGGGGGAGGACGTTCTGTTATTTTTTCACGCAATAAAAGGGCAATTGCTTCTTGAATAGGGGCTTCACTTTGGGTGCTTATCTTTTGATAATGGGCTCTTTGATATTTATCGGCCAGCATTTTATCAAGATTTTGTGCAATTCCTTCCATACTTAAAGTGCCTATTGCTTCAACGCGTGTTTGCTCGAGAGCATCAAAAATAGTACGTGCTTCTGATT
>NZ_JBHIRE010000245.1:0-800 GCF_042196885.1 Bartonella sp. AA86SXKL
TATTTCAGCACGGCGCGCTAATTTGAAAGAGAGAAAACGTTATGAAGAAGAAAGTTCGTTATGAAATTGATGTAGGTAACTTATCACCTTTGACAGATAAACAGAGAGTTGAAATTGATGAACTAGCAGCAATGCCGGATAGTGCAATTGATCATAGTGATATTCCACCCCTTAATGATGCATTCTGGAAAAACGCTGTTCGCAATCCATTCTATAAACCAACGAAAACTGTCACAACAGTGCGTGTGGATTCAGACGTACTAGCATGGCTTAAGAGTCAAGGAAAAGGCTACCAGACGCGGATTAACGTCATTTTACGTGATGCTATGCTTCGTTCAATGCGATGATAATCTACTATAATATCATGATGTACAATCCCCCACACCCTGGTGGTATTTTGAAAGAAGAGTTGCTTGATGAACGAGGATTGACAATAACAGAGGCAGCAAATCGTCTCGGCGTTGCGCGCTTAACTTTATCACGTGTTTTGAATTGTCATGCAGCAATTAGCATTAATTTAGCTTTACGCTTAGAAATAGCTGGTTTAAACGACGCAGAATTTTGGCTTAAATTGCAACAAAAGCATGATTTATGGCAAGCTCGGCATAATAACCCCATGCCGGATATTTCGTCTTTAGAGCAAGTAAGCCATCCTTAGCAATTAAGACTTGGCTTGACCGTTTTTTCGCTTAAAACACATCAAATGTTTTTTGATAATTTTTTAATTTCTCTATTGATCTCATCTATGAGAGGTTCGTAATTAAGAACGCTTCTTGGCAAATTACCTCCATATCTCCACG
>NZ_JBHIRE010000246.1:0-797 GCF_042196885.1 Bartonella sp. AA86SXKL
TTTCTTTTGATTACAGCAAAAGAAGGGGTGAAGGTTGGTCAGATTGCCAGTGGTGGCAATATTGAAATTTTTGCAGGCAACGACATCTATTATGATCAGGTCATGGGCTATGGCAGTGCAAAATTGACATCGGTATCTGGAGAGATCAGTGTTGAGAATGTGCTGTCTGCTGAGGGGGATGTGAGATTGACAGCAAACACTCTCGATTTAAGCAATAATCGTTCTCATATTTACACGCCGCAAACGCTGTATTTAATTGCAGATCATATTGATGTCTCAGAGAGCGAATTGGCTTATGGCGGTTTAGATTTTAACAGCACCAATGCCCTTGATATTCACAATGCGCGGCTACAAGCCGTGACAGATCAGGGTGGAACTGGAGATATTCTCTTTGTTGCTCCAAGCGTTATGGTTGATGAGACAACGTCTGTTTTAGCGGCACGAGATTTCGTGATCAAAACGGGGGAGCTTGGAAATAGCGGTCAATTGGCATCGGGGCAGGATTTAGTCTTTAGCGTGACGGGGGATGTGACCAACAACAAAACGGGCTTAATTTATGTGAAGGGCAATGGTGCTCTCAAAGTTGATGGAGCTTTGTTGAATGATTTTGGCACCATAATGGCAGAGGGAGATTTATCTTTCACCAATGCGGCTGGCAGCGGAAAAAGCCTTTCGCTTGTTAACAAAGCAGGCTTGATTCAAGCTGGTGGAAACTTAAATATCCAAACCAACACCCTGAAAAACGAAGCTGATAGCACGCCTGTCATCACGGAAAAAACGGAATATAGCGATATTTC
>NZ_JBHIRE010000247.1:0-312 GCF_042196885.1 Bartonella sp. AA86SXKL
AATGAATTAAATGCAATTATATGATGTTGTTGTTATTGGAGGTGGTCATGCTGGCTGCGAAGCAGCTTATGCATCAGCGCGTGCTGGAGCACAGACAGCACGCATTACACATAAAATATCAGCACTAGGAACAATGTCGTGTGATCCGTCAAATGGAGGGCTTGGAAAAGGACATCTGGTTCGTGAAATAGATGCTTTTGATGGGCTCATGGGACGAGCAGCAGATGCAGCTGGAATTCAATTTCGACTTCTTAATCGACGAAAAGGACCAGCAGTAAGAGGTCCGCGCGCGCAAGCTGACCGACAACTCTA
>NZ_JBHIRE010000247.1:336-797 GCF_042196885.1 Bartonella sp. AA86SXKL
GCAATTCAAAAGCTTTTACAAAAACAAGATAATCTTATTCTCATTGAAGATGAAGTTATTGATCTGATTGTTAAAGATAAGAGTATTTCAGGTGTTATATTAAAAAAACAAGGAATACTCCCTTCTGGTGCTGTTGTTTTGACAACAGGTACCTTTTTAAATGGTTTTATTCATATTGGTGATAAAACATGGGCTGCTGGACGTATGGGAGAACAGTCAAGTATAAAACTTGCTGAACGTTTAAAAAGTTATGGCATAAATCTTGGTCGATTAAAAACAGGAACTCCTGCTCGTCTTAGCAAAAAAACAATCCGTTGGGAATGTCTTCCTAAACAGCAAGCTGACGAAAATCCTGTACCTTTTTCTCTTTTGACTGAAAAAATTGAACAGCCTCAAATTGAATGTGCCATAACACGTACAAATGCACAAACACATCAGATTATTCGTGAAAATATTCATCG
>NZ_JBHIRE010000248.1:0-314 GCF_042196885.1 Bartonella sp. AA86SXKL
ACCAGCAACAGGAAAATTTGCTTGTGTAGCTGTTTTTTTTCCAGCATCAATGAAATACGGGGCAACCGTGGATAGACCAAGTTTTTGTGCCATAGCAGAAAGATCACGTGTATACCATAAATTTTCGTCAGGATTATTTTTGCGTGGAAAAAAACCATTTTTTTCACTCATGCGCAGCAAACCGATGATTGTAGTTTGCTTTGTATCTGTGGCAGAATCCTGATGAATTTGGGCATTCCTTTGTGATTGTTCTGAATTCTGAAAGTTATGGCGTGCGTCCATGGGGATAAAACCACGATTCACAAAGGTCAAAC
>NZ_JBHIRE010000248.1:324-796 GCF_042196885.1 Bartonella sp. AA86SXKL
ATTGTCGGCTGTTTGTAAAGGGGTCAAAACCCAGTAACCACTAGTATCTTGAGCAACAGCAGTGACCAAAATATTTTTATTGATCAAAAACTTTCCGGTGATCGCGACAGGTCGATACTCGTCTCTTTCAAAAGTAACATACGCCCATTGATCCTGAGGAGGGGCTTTAATGGGAGGTAAATGAACACGCTGATTAACATTGGTGATAAGGTTTGTTTTCCAGTTTAATCGTTGTACTTGCCATACACCCAGTGCACTAAAGAGAAGAAAAAAACATGTACATAATATGCCGAATAGAAGGGAAGAAAAATGGATATGTTTTTGTTGAAGCTCTGTCATGGAGGGATTTGTTTTGCTCATGATTAACGCTTCCTTTTACGATGGTAAACATTCTTTTAACACGATGAGTGTTAAAAAAAAACATTTTGTAAGTTTTTTATGAGAAGAGAGAGGAGAATGAGTCTATAAGGGA
>NZ_JBHIRE010000249.1:0-795 GCF_042196885.1 Bartonella sp. AA86SXKL
ACTGAGAGCCCTAACTGCTTTAATTGCCCACGCATTACAGCAATATTCTGATAGGTCCAAGTTTTAGGATGCACTTTATTTTGCATGGCAGCATTTTCAGCCGGCATACCAAAAGCGTCCCACCCCATAGGATGCAGCACATTAAAGCCCTTTGCGCGTTTATAGCGCGCAACAACATCCCCCATGGCATAATTGCGCACATGCCCCATGTGAATGCGCCCAGAAGGATAAGGGAACATCTCTAAAACATAATATTTTTCACGGCGATCTTCTTGGACAGTTTGAAAAATTTTCTTTTCATCCCAAATCGCTTGCCATTTTCGTTCGCAGGCACGTGGATTATAGCGTTCACCTAGATTATAATGTTCAATTGTCATTTCTATTATACTCTTTATAAAATTGAACTAAAAAACTTGTTTTATGCTTGATCATGGATTAACCCCTTCGTCAACATTTTCAGTCAATATTTCACGAAGTATTTTTCAAAGCTCTTACAAACAATAACGCAATCAATCAATAAAAACAGAAAGTACAAAAAGATGAGCACAGACACCACTCCCCATGACCTTTGCGTTGAAGCATGGAAAAATCTACAAAAGGACATTACTGAAACATGTAAAGACTATCATCGGCTCGCAGAAGAGATTCAATTTATCGCTGTTTCAAAAACTGTATCTGTAGAAAATATACGCCCTCTTTTACAAGCAGGACAGTCTGTTTTTGCAGAAAACCGCGTACAAGAAGCGACTGAAAAATGGTCCGTCTTGCGTCAACAATTTAAAAATATTGAACTTC
>NZ_JBHIRE010000250.1:0-265 GCF_042196885.1 Bartonella sp. AA86SXKL
CAGAAAAATACTTTTCATATTAATAACGGGAAGAAAGCTCTTTTCACTGTTTTAAACTTACCTTTTCACGATAATTCATATCAGAGCCTAAAATCTGTGATATATTCATAATTCCGACTCTAGCTTGAAAATAAAGCACAAGAATTTGTCTTTGTCGTTTTAAATCGTCTCTTTGATCATTTGGATATATGCCATATGCTCTCTCGTTAAAAAGATTTTGTAGAATGAAAACTCAGGTTTGAGCCTAAAAAAAAATCGCAATGCT
>NZ_JBHIRE010000250.1:288-795 GCF_042196885.1 Bartonella sp. AA86SXKL
TCCAACTGTTTTTTCAATAAAAAGCTGTCCTCAAATTATCAACAACATAAAGTGTTCATTAAAACATCTAAAACTTCTGCTGTTCTGTTCATTCCAACAAATTCATCTATAAAAATAGTATCATACATATTTTACAGTTTCAAAAAACTGTTCTAGCTCTCTTATCATTAAGGTAACTGATCCGCAGAGGACTTTAAATGCATTTCACTGACATTTGGTATCGTTTGCCGCTCAATCATGCGGTGTACTCTTACACCGTCAGGAGCACGATTTAAGCGACGCAAGAGTTTATTGACCTCTGCATCTGCTTTTATGCGGCGGTGATTATGGCGCAAATAATCTACCCATGTTGGCATATGATACGCTTCTCTCCAATATTGGGGCCTTTCAAGATCGCGTAAGAGAACCCATTGGCGAGCACCATCACGTAAACGAATATGGCGGCGACGTGTCATCACTTTGAGAAATTCTTCTAGATCATCTTCATGAATTTGATAATCGATCATA
>NZ_JBHIRE010000251.1:0-342 GCF_042196885.1 Bartonella sp. AA86SXKL
AATCTTGAAACTATTAAGCTGTATAGTTGTCTTAACTATAGCTGGATGTCTTAATCAACCACCTCCATCTACTTTAGCATTGTGGGAAAAACCAGGTGCCGATAAAGTGATGACCCAACAAGCCTTGACAAAATGTGGTTGGAAACCAGTCTATTTTTCCCCTGAAGATATGGATTCACGTATGAGTGAGTTTGCATGAATTTATGAATGCATAAGCAAAGCAGGATATCGGTATAAGTTGCAGGCTTATGCATGAAGTTATGAATGCATAAGCAAAGCAGGATATCGGTATAAGTTGCAGGCATCCAATGGAATTTACGTTTCATAAGCACCTCGGAGCAA
>NZ_JBHIRE010000251.1:434-794 GCF_042196885.1 Bartonella sp. AA86SXKL
TTTTTGTGACGAATGCAACAAAAAAAGAACGCGTTTTGAGAATGAAAGAAAACATCAGAAAATGAAAAAACTTTAAAAAAGCAGTCATCATCGACGCATGAATCCTTAAAGAAATAATTAGCTAAAACACACTAACAGGAAAGGAAGCCAAAAAATAGTTCCTTTAACCACAATACAGTTGACGCTGAGTAGGATATAAACCGGCAGTGGTATCATGAATATGGTCTAAACTGTATAGATATTCTCGTTTGTTATTGTTTATTAAAACTTATTCGATATAAAAATACTTTTACTAAATCACGATGATTTGTCATCAGTAAAATTGATTTTAGTGAGATATTTTACTTTGCTGACCTTTTA
>NZ_JBHIRE010000252.1:0-793 GCF_042196885.1 Bartonella sp. AA86SXKL
ATTGTGCCGGAATACTTTAATGAATTTCTACGTCCTGGCATGTTAGCAAGGCAGATAGAAGAACTTTTATATAATCCTTTATTACGACAGGCACAGCTCGATGTTTTTGAGATGGTAGAACAGAAAATGAAGACTGAAGTTCCATCTGGGGTCATTGCTGCTCAAACAATTGTTACTCTTCTCAAAAAGAGATCAGGATCTTTAAAGTTCTCGTAGATAAATCAATGTTAATAATTAGTGTTTAATTTTAGCAAGAAAATCACGAGCACGTTGACTTTTAGGATTGATAAAAAATTCATCAGATGCTGTATCTTCAATAATTTTTCCATTTTCTAAAAAAAGTATTCTTTCTGAAACTTTTCGAGCAAAACCCATTTCATGGGTGACACACAGCATTGTTATGCCTGTATTTGCTAATTGAACCATAACTTCTAAAACTTCTCCAACACTTTCTGGATCAAGAGCTGATGTTGGTTCATCAAAAAGCATTACTTCAGGTTTCATACAAAGTGCACGCGCAATTGCAACACGCTGTTGTTGCCCACCAGAGAGTTGTAAAGGATATTTCTCACAATGTTTTTCAATTCCAACTTGTGTCAAATAATGCATTGCCCGTTTCTTTGCTTGTTGTTTAGAAAGTCCTTGAACTGTCATAGGTGCTAAAATGCAATTTTGCATAACAGTCATGTGGGGAAATAAATTAAAA
Source organism: Bartonella sp. AA86SXKL (assembly GCF_042196885.1). NCBI lineage: Bacteria > Pseudomonadati > Pseudomonadota > Alphaproteobacteria > Hyphomicrobiales > Bartonellaceae > Bartonella > Bartonella sp. AA86SXKL. The sequence goes on from NZ_JBHIRE010000252.1 coordinate 707, forward strand.
TGCTGAAAAACCATTCCTATTTTGCGCAGAACAGTTTTTTGTTGGTGTATAGGAGCCGTATGGATATTAATATTATGGATACAAATT
>NZ_JBHIRE010000253.1:0-793 GCF_042196885.1 Bartonella sp. AA86SXKL
GCGCGTGATCTCTCTTCAGAGGATATCTTGGATATTGAAAAAAAAGGCGGGCCTGTCAAAATTAGTCGTGTTTTACGACCGCAGTCTATTTATTTATCGTTGAACAACAAAAATGCAATTTTTGCTAACGAAAAAGTAAGATTGGCACTTCGTTATTTGGTTGATTACGAGAGCCTTGGAAAAACTGTTTTAAAGGGTGTTGCAATTCCACGTGCAAGTTATATGCCACTGGGTATACCTGGAGCTTTGGATGAGAAAGAGGGATTGCCGTTTAAATTGGATTTAGAAAAGGCAAAGCAATTAATAAGTGAAGCAGGTTACCCTAATGGTTTTAAGGCTAATCTTTTAGTTGGTAGTCTTACATATATGTCATCTGTTGCGCAGTCTATCCAAGAAAATGCACGCAAAGTTGGTATTGAGTTTACAATTGAAAAAATGGCACAAACCCAATTGTTAAGCCGCGTGCGTGGTGGAAATTATGATACGGCTATTATGGGTTGGGGGAGTGCTGATCCTGATGGACATCCTGCTTCATTAAATCATGTTTTTAATCCTGATCCAACATTTACAAAAAAGCACAATATGTATTTGGCTTGGCGTGCTGGTTATTATGATGAAAATGTCAACAAAATGGTGATGGATACGTTGTTTGAGCAAGATCAAAATAAGCGTATTACACAATATCGTGCTTTACAGCGTTATATGCTTGAGCACGGTCCTATGGTTTATTTATTTCAGACATATTATACAGTTGGTATGGGCCCAGCAGTAAAAAAATGGGTTTGGAATAGTT
>NZ_JBHIRE010000254.1:0-391 GCF_042196885.1 Bartonella sp. AA86SXKL
CAGCAACCAGGAAAAGGAGAAAGAGCGCGGATATATCTGTGAATAAATTCTGCAGGTTTTGTCCAATCAATGCGTGTTTCTTCTTTTTTTATTTTTGAGGCATAAGTTATGTTTTCTCCTGATTGTGCGGTAAGTTTAAGTTGCCCTTTTTCAAGAGCCGATAGCATTTCTATCATAAGATCTGCACCTATATGTGAAAGCTTATGTGCAAGTTCATTAGTAGTGGTGTTATCAGTAATGGGAATGGCACAAGAGAGAGCGATAGGCCCTGTATCAAGTCCTTCATCCATTTTCATAATCGTCATCCCTGTTTCCTTATCACCAGCCATAATAGCACGCTGAATAGGTGCAGCACCACGCCAGCGTGGTAAGAGTGAAGCATGGGCATTGA
>NZ_JBHIRE010000254.1:421-793 GCF_042196885.1 Bartonella sp. AA86SXKL
GTTTCAAGAATGGTTTTTGGTAAGAGGAGTCCATAGGCAACAACAATGGCAACATCAACAGCAAGTTCTGTAAATTTGGTTTGTTGTTCTGCTGTTTTGAGTGTTTGAGGTGTAAAGACAGGAATAGATTTTGCTTTTGCTAGATTTTGTACAGGTGAGGGGATCAATTTAAGGCCACGCCGTCCTGCAGGGCGAGGAGGTTGGCTATAAACAGCTGCAATATCATGACCAGCGTCCAATAAAGCCTGTAAAATGGGAACAGAAAAATCAGGTGTCCCCATAAAACTTAACCGTAATACCATTACAAAACTGCTTCCTGTGTGTTTTTTTCTTTTGCACGTTTTTTACATTTTCGTATCCCCCTCTCGCTTT
>NZ_JBHIRE010000255.1:0-445 GCF_042196885.1 Bartonella sp. AA86SXKL
TTTTTCAATAGTTACTACTGTTTATAAAAATCATCGACGTCTTTTTTTAGCAATAAATGGTTTGCAAAAGAAGAAAGACTATACGAAAGAAGTAGAACACATTCTTCAATGGGGAATGACAGCTTTTGATCTTAAAACAATTTTCACAAAAGGAGAAACGGTTGGTCATGCTTCTGTTTATGGTGGGGAGCAAAACTCTGTGCCACTGATTGTTAAAGGGCCGATACGGTTTATGCTTTCCAATGAAAAAAAAGTGGATGTTAAAGCAAAAATTAAATATCGTGGTCCCTTGAAAGCTCCCATTATTTTAGGGCAACCAGTTGGTGTCATTCAAATTTTACAAGATAAAAAGGTTCTTCTCGAAAAACCGGTTTTTGCTGGAAACAATGTTCAGGAAGGAAGTTTTTTTGCAAAAATAAAAAATGCGTTCTATGAAATAACAATT
>NZ_JBHIRE010000255.1:482-792 GCF_042196885.1 Bartonella sp. AA86SXKL
TGCTAATAATTAAGAGTTAAGGTTCATACGTGTCTGGTTATTTTATTACATTCGAGGGAGGGGAGGGCGTAGGAAAAACAACGCAAATTTTTTTGCTTGCTCAGCATCTCTACGGCAAAGGCTATGATGTCCTTACAACAAGAGAACCAGGAGGAACGGCAGGTGCAGAAGTCATACGCCATATTTTATTGTCAGGTCAGGTACAACAACACTATGGACCTTTGATTGAAGCGATTTTGTTTACAGCAGCGCGTATCGATCATGTTAGTGAAGTTATTATGCCTTCTTTGCAAAAAGGTAAAGTTGTTTT
>NZ_JBHIRE010000256.1:0-312 GCF_042196885.1 Bartonella sp. AA86SXKL
AAGCTAGTAACAGATTCCTTTTATTTGGAAAATGTACTTCCAAATGAGTGATAAAACGTAACATCAAACTCTAAATTTTTTAATTCATTGCTTACAAGCATGCGTCACTGCATAAAATACAAATGCTTTTCATAAATTTTCAATCAATAATAATAACCACTTTGCAAAAAATACCACCAGTTTTATTCCAAAAAATTCTCTAGAATGTAAGAAAATACCAAGCCTTTTTGGCAAAATCTTAGAATTATATCGTTTAAAAATCCTAAGGTGATGATAATTAAAACAATTTTTTACATTCTGGAAATTTCTTTA
>NZ_JBHIRE010000256.1:329-791 GCF_042196885.1 Bartonella sp. AA86SXKL
TTTAAACACTCGTGCAAAAAGATACCGTGATTCTAAAAACATTTTTTTCTTCACTACGATGCTATAAATCAAGCAAATATGAGGAAAATTCACTTTTCCAACCAAGTTCAATATTTTAAAGCAGTCATTTGGCGCCGCGCAACAATTGCTAGTCTCAACAAAGCTTGACGAATAATAGCTTCACCCAAAAGCGGATTTTTACGACTCTCTAAAACAGCATGTTGGATTCGTTCCATGGCATAAGAAATTTGTTCTCTTCCCCAATAACTCAAAGCACGTTCAATGGTTTTTTTCCGCTGAAAAAAAATCGGCGGTTGCGCTTGAGAAATCGCTGTAAACATATTTTTACCCTCAACATCTATTTGATAACGCAAAATCTGTAATTGCTGAAAATGTCTTTGCGCAGTACTCAAAATAAAAAAAAGTGCGCCTTGCAGTGTTGCATATCGGCTAAAATGCGCT
>NZ_JBHIRE010000257.1:0-790 GCF_042196885.1 Bartonella sp. AA86SXKL
ACACTGGGGTAGCCCTTAAATATTTGCCATGCTTCTTTCCAAGGACCACTTCCAGGAGGTATTTGCCCAAAAGTGTAAGGATTTTTGCCAATCTTTGTACCAACAAAGTCATTTTTATGATTTTCCAAGTTTACGTAATCCTGCTTTCCATCACTTAAGATATATAACGTATCTGCCATGTTTTGAGTATTATAAGCTGGTCCAAAGAAATTAATCGTTGTTTTCTTTGCTATACCATGAACACCATGCTTTTCTAAATCATGCGATCCATTGCCCGCTGTCATACTGCCACGGCTATGCGCATCAGTATGCAATCCTATATTGCCAAGGCTATACAACAGATTCTGGTACTTCTTCGTCGAATTGGTCAAAATACCCAACTTACCTTCTAGAGCATACTGATACCCTGCAATGAACAAATCTACCAAGAACGAATCGCTATGAGGGAACATCAGAAAATAGTGTGGATCATTCTTGTTATCAGCCAACTGAACCGCATTATGGGCTGCGTCATCTGGTGTTGTAAAAATACCATTGAGAAAAACATGAACCTTGCCATCAGAACCTTTTTGTAAATTCTGTTGTTCTTCAGGCGTTAAATAATGATATTGCGGCTGCGGGTTTCCATGACTGTCTCTTATAGGATTTCCATTTTCATCTTTTGCATAGATCACATTGCCATTTTCATCGTGATCCACAGTAGCCAGATAATGCTCTTTGATAAACATGTTTACAAAGCTCTGTTCAAAGATATTAGATCCTTCATCCGATAAATCATTGATCATATCTA
>NZ_JBHIRE010000258.1:0-790 GCF_042196885.1 Bartonella sp. AA86SXKL
TTGGTTTTTTTTCTTTGCTTATATTACTTTTGAAATGGAAAGATCTTCTTGTTTCTTTATTTGATGAAACACACGCTCGCGCTATTGGATTAAACGTAAAGTTTTTAAAGATTCTCTTTTTCACATTGCTTGCTGCATGTACTGTTGCTGCACTGCAAACAGTTGGAGCTTTCTTAGTCATTTGTCTTGTCGTAACGCCAGGAGCAACAGCTTATCTTTTAAGTGACCGTTTTGTGAGTATTTTAGTTATTGCAGTTATGATTGGGACATTCACAAGCGTATTAGGTGTTTATGTAAGTTATTTTTTGAATGCGCAAACTGGTGGTGTTGTTGTGCTTTTTCAAGCATTTCTGTTTATTTTAGCTTTTATTTTTGCTCCTAAACATGGATTTATTGCTGCGCGTTTACGTATAAATGCGGCAAAAAAGGTTTGATGTTATCATGGTTGATCAATTACTTCTTCCTTTTCAATTTTCTTTTATGCTTAAGGGCATGCTTATCGTCATGATCCTTTCTGTTCCAATGGCGATGCTTTCTTGTTTTCTTATTTTGAAAGGATGGGCGCTTTTAGGCGATGCAATTTCCCATGCAGTTTTTCCTGGTGTTGTTATTGGTTATATGACAACACCGTGGGTAATAGCATTTTTGACTTCTTTTCCTTTTGCTTGGTTTCAGCATATGCGTCCAGAGAATATTACAATGACTTTGATTACTTGCGGTGCTTTTGTCGCGGGTATGGTTTGTGCACTCGCAACAGGTTTTTTAGGAGGCAATAGCCGTATCAAACAAG
>NZ_JBHIRE010000259.1:0-790 GCF_042196885.1 Bartonella sp. AA86SXKL
TGCGGTGAAATTGATTTAATTGCGCGGCGTGGAAATCTTGTTTTAATCGTTGAGGTAAAAGCGCGTTCAACACTAGCTGAAGCGATGGCTGCTGTTTCTCGGGTGAATGAGAGGCGCATTGAGGCCGCGGCCGATATTTGGTTGGCACGGCAAAAAGATCGTGCTCTTTTATGTGTACGCTTCGATTTGATCGCCATTTTACCGTGGCGTTGGCCGCAGCATATTCCAGCATTTTTTATGTCTAATAAATAAGAGTTTCTCTATCGTTTTAACCATGGTAGATGGAAAATATCTTGTTTATACACATGCGTTAGAAAAAGTGCCTAATAATTTGAGCGCTATGAGGAGTGAAAGATGGATGATTATGAAATGTTTGCAACGGGTTTGTTGATTGTTTTTGGGGCGCTGATTATTGGTGGTTTAATGGCAATGCATATCGTGCTTATGAATAAACCAGGTTTTTTATTTGCATTAGCGGCTGCGATTGTTGGTTGGTTTTCCGCTTTTGCGGTGCTCTTTGATAAACCTAAAGTTTATTTGACATTGATTATTCTTGCCATGCTTTGTGTTGCATCTTCAATTAGTATCTATGTAAGTTAAAATGGCAAAGCGTTGGTTGGGTGTCCTTGGAAATTTTGAGAGCGAGGAGTAAAAATGACAATTGGCTTTTTAGGAACAGGTAAAATCAGTGCTTCAATGGTTGATGGTTTAATGAGAAGCGTTTTTGATGTTCCTTCCATTATCCTCTCACCACGCAATGCAAAAAGAGCAGAGCATCTTTCACGCAATT
>NZ_JBHIRE010000260.1:0-789 GCF_042196885.1 Bartonella sp. AA86SXKL
TCAGTGAGGCAGATTTAGCAGTTGATCACTTTTTAAAGGAAAGGCTTCTTGTAGCACGTCCGAATTATGGATGGATTTCAGAAGAAACAAAAGATAATCGGAGTCAACGGAGCTATGAACGCTCTTTTGTGGTTGATCCTATTGATGGAACGCGTGGTTTTCTTTCTGGCAGTACCTATTGGTGTGTTTCTATTGCCATTATTGAGAATGGGCGCCCCATCATAGGTGTTGTCCAGTGTCCTGCTCAAGGGAACGTTTATGCAGCTGTTACTGGTGAAGGGGCGACGTTAAATGGCATAAAGCTTCCTCTTTTGCCATCTCAGGTTAATCGAAAATATAAAGTTTCGCTTGACAAATCGCTAGCTCAAAAATTGCCGGATGATTTTTGTAATCAGGTTAGTTTTTACCGTCACATTCCTTCTCTTGCCTATCGTATTGTTCTTGTTGCACAAGGTGAGATCGATATTGTGTTAATTCGTCCGAATTGTCATGCGTGGGATATTGCCGCTGCTGATCTTATTTTGCAGGAATGTGGGGGGTATTTTCTGCCACTTGATGCACCTTTTTTATCGTATGGGATTGAACCTTATCAATATGGATTTTTAGTTGCTGGCAAAAATAATTGCTGTCAAAATATGATAGATGTTGTTCGTCAAGCAAAGTTAGTTTAATCACATAAAAACGCGCTAAAATCTCTAAACGATATGGAGGCACACATGATTGAAACCAACGAAAAAAAACAATATTTACATCTTGTATTTGGTGGAGAATTAAAAAATCTCAATAGTA
>NZ_JBHIRE010000261.1:0-786 GCF_042196885.1 Bartonella sp. AA86SXKL
TTTGAAAGAATTCAGCATATTCCCCAATGTCATTGTCCCGCGACTATGTCCATAAAGTTCTAATCCTGTAAGACCATGGCTATACACCAAATCTTTTGCTTCTTGTGTTGAATTGGTCAAACCCCAAAAGTTATTTTCCATAAACTTCTGATAGCCTGCAACCAGAAGCTCTGAGATAGCAGAATCGGCTTGGGGGAACACAACAAAATAAAGCGGATTATTTTTATCCTTCGCATGTTGCTCTGCATAAACAGCAGCTTCATAGGGTGGCGTAAAGATGCCATTAAAGGACACATGCACTTTGCCATCAGCACCCTCTTGTAAATGCTGCTTTTCTTCATCCGTTAAATAATGAAACTTAGGTATTTTTTGTCCACGAGCGTCTTCTATAGGCTCCCCATTTTCATCTGTTTTATAGAGTATATTTCCGTCTTTATCACGGTCGACCACGGCGATGGGGTGCTCTTTGATAAACATGGTTTTATAGGAGTCATCACTGTATTTAAATCCTTCTTCCAACAATTGCGTTGCCATTTCGCGGTTTTCATGGACGATTTGTTCCAGCTTGCCTGCATCGAGCTGTTGTACACCTTTATGGGCGGTGGCAGTATCCCGATTAAGGGAGGCTATGGCTTGCTCAACATCTTGCCCTGTCAATGCCTTCTGCCCTGCTTCATCAGTAATGACGATAGTGCCATTGCTGATAGCAGATTTGGTATATCCTTCCTCTGAATCTTTAGCTTTTGAATGATCTAAGACATTTTTGGCAATGTTTTTCCCGACACC
>NZ_JBHIRE010000262.1:0-786 GCF_042196885.1 Bartonella sp. AA86SXKL
ACAACCGATTTCCTTTGCAAATTGACCTATAGATCCCCAAGACTCAATCAAATTTTTGACATAAAAATTATTAACCATGATCAAAATAGTACATTACGTACAATTTAAAATCAAGACAAAATAGTACACAATGAATGAAAAAAATAGTGGATAATGTACGAATGACTTATTTGCCAAAAGATAGACTTAAAATAGCGCGTAAAAATGCTGGGTATGCAACACCGAGCGAGGCTGCGCGCGCTATATCAGCTCTTAATCAAAATACTCTAATTAGTCATGAAAATGGAAATCGTCCTGTTTCTCGACAAAAAGCCGAACTCTATGGACAAGTATTTAACGTCGATCCGGGATGGATTTTATATGGTGAATCTCCTCAAGAAAATCCTAGTCTTAATATAAGTATTCCTCTTATTTCATGGATTAGTGCTGGAGAGTTAAGCGGGCAAGATGGGATAATGGATTTTTCAGATTATCCTATGACAGAGGCTGTTAATCTTCCTGCCGGTGAATGGATTGCTTTACGTGTAGATGGCGCATCTATGAATAAAATTAGCCCTCCAGATTCTATAATATTTGTAAATATGCGAGACAAAAAACTTGTACCTAATGCCTGCTATGTAATTGCAGATGAAACTGGGCAAGCTACATATAAGCGATATAGACCAAATGATAATCCTCCTTTTCAGCCTGCTTCGTACGATAAAACAATAAAAGCTCCAAAACTTGAAGGTGCCATTTCTATAATAGGTCGTGTACGACGCACTATTCTTGACATGTAAGTACAAT
>NZ_JBHIRE010000263.1:0-266 GCF_042196885.1 Bartonella sp. AA86SXKL
TTATGAGAACATACTATCTTACTCTTAAAATGTAGGCGGGGTTATTTGAATGTGTGTTTAACATAAACCAGATTTTTTGAGCAAATTATAAGCATTTAGAACATCACGAAAGCGCTCTTCTGAAGAACGGTTGCCTCCATTGGAATCAGGATGGTGTTTTTTTACCAGTTCTTTGTATCTTGCTTTAATATCTTCAGCTGAAGCATTTGCTTGTAATCCCAATGTATCAAAAGCTTTTGCTTCTAAGGGTTTTAATTTTCGTGAGA
>NZ_JBHIRE010000263.1:290-786 GCF_042196885.1 Bartonella sp. AA86SXKL
TGAATGACGCCCGGTAAACAGTGTAAAGGGATCGCGCATACGATTTTGATAGGCAGCTGTACCAGAGCGAATTTGTGCATAATTTGCAGCTGTTTTTTTTGACGTGCCATTACTAAAATCGGTAGTCCATGTTGGACGATGTCCTGTGAGGGCATCCTTTTGAAATTTTGCAATATCTTTATCACTAAGGCCAGAGAAGTAATTAAAATTTTTGTTATAAGCACGTACATGATCAATGCAAAAATGTAAATACTGCCCTTCGTGATTTCGTCCCGCTGGTGCTTTATGGGATGCTACTTTTTCACATCCTTCCCATTGGCATTTCTGCGCTTCTGCTTCAGCCTTTTGTTTTTTATTGGAGCTGATTCGAATGGAGTCGAATAATTTAGATGTTATCGTCATATCTTTGGTTTATGCAAAATCAATTGATTTGACAAGAATTGACTTTTAAAAAATTTATTTTCACACTTATTTGGTCATAAAACAAGGGGTATTG
>NZ_JBHIRE010000264.1:0-786 GCF_042196885.1 Bartonella sp. AA86SXKL
GAAGCCTGAAGAACAAGAAGCTCATCAAGCTGTACAGTTTTTTTTTACAAATTGACTTTAAATATTTTGTAAAAGTTTAAGCTCTTTGCATTGACAAAAGGGCATTAAGAAGCAGAAAAGAGTAAAAATATGTCTATATACATTTGGAAAGTTCTTGAAAACAGAGAAGATAAAGGGATGTATGTTTTGTTTTAGAGGGTTACATCATAAAGGTGGTTTTGTGGTTGCCGAAAAACAGACAGGGGTGTTTCAGAGAGTACGAGAGATTTTTCTCTTGAGCGTTTTGCTCTTGTTGCCGTTTGCTGGTTTTGCAAAAGCTGATTTCCGGGTTTGTAATACGACTCAACAGCCCGTTGGTGTCGCCCTTGGGTATCGTACATTTTCAGGTTGGGTAAGTGAGGGATGGTGGGTGGTCCCCGTGACAGAGTGTAAAACCTTGATCGAGGGTCCTCTTTCTTCGCGCTTCTATTATTTTTATGCAGAGGGAGCAGAGAAAAAAAACAGCTGGCCAGGTTCGGTGACTATGTGTGTGCAAGATAGCCAATTTACTATTCAAGGGGTTCATGATTGTTTCCCTCGTGGTTATCAAAAGGCTGAATTTAAAGAAATTGATACGGGTAATCAAACCAGTTGGATGGTACAGTTGACCGATGAGTCTTTGTTCAATAATTCCGTTGTACAGTCCCCCTCTCTTTCAGGAGATTCTCCACCGTGAAGCGTGCACGTAAAGTAAAAATTATAGCCACTCTTGGCCCTTCTTCGTTTTCTATTTCCATGATTGAGAAG
>NZ_JBHIRE010000265.1:0-349 GCF_042196885.1 Bartonella sp. AA86SXKL
AATACAAACCCCTACCAGCCCTGTTAAGACTTCAGGAATCGATAGAAGAGTTTGCAGATACATAATCACTGCGAGAACTAAAATTGCATAAAAAGCCCCATGTTCCAAATAACGATAATGCAACAATATCCCCGATTCAACCAACATAATCGTCATAGAACGAACGTAAAATGCACCTATACTGAGACCAATTGCGATAATAAAAAGGTTATGGGAAAAGGCAAAAGCACCAACCACACCATCAAAAGAAAAACTAGCATCTAAAATTTCTAGATAAAAAAACGCGCCTGCCCCCCCCTTGGCAACCGTAGTTAAAGCTGTTTTTGGAGCATCCAAGAGTGAACTGACC
>NZ_JBHIRE010000265.1:419-782 GCF_042196885.1 Bartonella sp. AA86SXKL
CCATTTTATCTTCTGTTACGACCTGCCCTGAAAAGAATAATATCAAAACCAAAACGATTGCAATATCAATTCCAACAAGCGCCCCAAGCTTTTGAGCTGGCCTCTCTATAAAAACGAGCCAATGTACTTCTTTTTCAGGATCAAAAAAATATTTCAAACCAACCATCATGAGGAAAGTACCTCCAAAAGCCGCAATTGCCAGATGAACATCTGTTAAGACTGCGGCATAGTGATGTGGTTCCCATATTGCTAATTTTACTGCAGCAATTGGATTAATGCCAACAGCAATAGCAACTACCAACAACGGAAAAACAAGCCGCATTCCAAACACCGCTATTAAAATGCCCCATACCAGGAAACGAC
>NZ_JBHIRE010000266.1:0-780 GCF_042196885.1 Bartonella sp. AA86SXKL
CTATTTCACTCATCGGTCAGACTTTGTCATATTCATCGGTCTCACAGTGTCGTATTATAATCAATAAGTTTTCCGGTCTTTGAGAAATTTCTAAGAGAGGGAGAGATTTCTAAGAGATGTCTTTCTCTAGAAAAGGGGATGGTTTTGCTAGCATTTATATAATGATACATTCTTGGTAATCCTTTGCTGGGTGACTAAGGTTGGGGGATGAGTGTAGGTCTTTCTCGTTTTTTTATCAGAAAATTCTATTTTTATTCTATTTCAGGTGATTGCTTTTCTAAAGTACCGTTATTCTTTTTATCTTCTATTGCTGTTATACCTTTTATGCGTTCTTTGTTGGAAGCTGTAACGGGAGCGTTGCGTGTTTCTTTAGAGAACAAAGAGTATCATGGTTATGAGAGAAAGGAGCCTGGGATAAAAGGCAAAAAGATTTTCACTCAATTATCCAGCAAAGGATTGCCAAAAATGTATCGTCATATAAAGGCTAGCAAAGCTATTTGATTGGCCTCTGATCACAAAGTTTTTACATGTGGTTGGTTGTTCTTAAAAATTTTATTGCTGATTTTTATGCCATTTTTCAAGATATGGGATCAGCTTCTCTTTAATTTGAAGGAACAGGATGATGGCAGAAAAACCTTGTCTTCCCTTACGTCGAAGAGGGCGGTCAAAAGGTGCTGTGAATAAAACAACAAAGCGCTTTAATGAAGCCCTTCTTACAGCTGCAGAGCAAGCTGGATATCACTATGGTGAAGATGGGCTGGAGTCTTATCTTCAACATCA
>NZ_JBHIRE010000267.1:0-778 GCF_042196885.1 Bartonella sp. AA86SXKL
CCTTGGTCAGAAATTAACAACCGGTCTTCAAGGGCTCATGTTTGAGCCACAAGCACAGTTTATTTATCAAAACCTCATGCTAGATGTACTTTCAGATGCTGATGGTTTGAAAGTTGATATGGACAATCCGCATCAATGGTTGGTACGTATTGGTGGACGTTTAACAAAAAATCTCACCACCACTGAGGAGGATAATGATCATGCTGTTTCCTTCTATGGGAAGTTGAATGTTCTCAGAACTTTTGGAGACGGTGGAGCAATACAAATTGGTGAGAGTTTTTATCTTGATCCTACTGGTTCCTCAATTGAAGGAGGCGTTGGTGTTAATGCGCACATCGCTCAAAAAGTTGTACTCCATGGTGATATTAGTTATCGACATAAGCTCCAAAAAGCCGGTGTATCTGGCACCAATTTTTCTGGTGGAATACGTTATCACTTTTAAAAAAAACAATATATAATTTTGTTAAAAGGCAGCACGGTGTGTTGCCTTTTGTTTATGCAATCTTTCTTTCTCAACAAAAATTTTGATACAAAAATGCTAAAAAATGATCCGCTAGTGCAAAGAATATAACCAATATCAATCTTCAAAAACTGACATCTACTTCTAAAAATTGAGTAACCAAAGAAGATCTCTCTATCCAATGTTGCGGTAATCCTTGCATTAAGAGCGTTCATAAAAAGCATTTTTACTCGTTCCTTGAAGAGTTTTTTTCCACACACTCATCCCACTGATGACATATACAAAGGGATGGTGTTCATTGATTCAACATAAACAGAT
>NZ_JBHIRE010000268.1:0-529 GCF_042196885.1 Bartonella sp. AA86SXKL
TCTTTAAACGGTCTCTTTAATTGGGCAGTTGATAATGCTCTTTTAAATAGAAATCCTGCCCTTAATATAAAAGCACCAAAATCTCTTAACAGTGAGGGGTTACAACCATGGCTAGAAGAGGACATAGATAAATACTACCATCATTGGTCACATGGTAGCCATGAACGCGTCTGGATTGATGTTCTTCTTTACACGGGGTTGCGCCGTGGTGACGCAGTTCGTATCGGCTGGAAAGACGTTAAAGATAATATCATCCATCTTAAAACAGAAAAGAGCCAATTTAAAACGGATGTTTTTCTCCCTATTTTACCAGAACTTACAGAAACTCTTCAAATTGGTCCTATAGGAGATGAAACATTCATTTGTGGTAAAAGTGGAAATAAGCTCGTGAAAGAAAGTTTTGGCAACCTATTTCGTGAAGCCTGTAATGCTGCAGGTATAAAAAAGTCAGCACATGGCTTGCGAAAATTAGCAGCAACACGTGCCGCCAATGCTGGTGCTACAGTTTCACAAATGAAAGCGCTTTTTG
>NZ_JBHIRE010000268.1:549-778 GCF_042196885.1 Bartonella sp. AA86SXKL
GGCATCTCTTTATACCAAAACAGCCGATCGGAAACGCTTAGCTATCGAAGCAATTAAAAAACTACAAAAAGGTTAGAGCAATGTGCGGCGACTAAAAAACTAACCAAAGCACCAAAAAAATTATGAACGAAATCAAAGCGACGTTTGTGGTGAATCAGAAACCAGAGGAGAAATAGGTGGTTGTGCCTGTTGCATTGTTTTCCATAAATTGTAGTTTGTTTGCATATCC
>NZ_JBHIRE010000269.1:0-778 GCF_042196885.1 Bartonella sp. AA86SXKL
GTCCTTTAAATAAGCTTCAGCCATATAAACAGCAGAAGCAGCTGGTGCATAATAAGCAGAACCTGTTTTTAACAAACTAATAACTTCTGCACCACCATCACGGGTACGTTGAATAATTTGATCAATCTTTTCTTGCGTCGTCCAGCCCATTTTCACAAGATCGGGTAGAGAAATACCACCAACGGTTGAATAACGCACCAAAGGCACCATTGAATCACCGTGTCCTCCTAAAACGAATGCAGTCACATCTTTAACAGAGATCTTAAATTCCTCTGATAAGAAATGACGAAAACGTGCTGAATCGAGAATACCAGCCATACCAACCACTTTTTGTGTTGGAAGACCTGAAAATTTTTGCAAAGCCCAGACCATTGCATCAAGAGGATTTGTAATACAAATAACGAACGCTGAAGATGCATATTTTTTAATCCCCGCACCAACTTGTTCCATTACCTTTAAATTAATGCCCAAAAGGTCATCACGGCTCATACCGGGTTTTCTTGCAACACCTGCTGTTACAATAACAACATCGGCACCTTCAATCACCTCATAGGAATTAGCACCGGTTAAACTGACATCAAAACCGTCAACTGGTGAAGATTCGGCGATATCAAGAGCTTTACCTTGTGGTATACCTTCTGCAATATCAAATAAGACGACATCACCAAGTTCTTTAAGTCCAATTATGTGTGCTAAAGTACCCCCAATCATACCCGAACCAATAAGAGCTATTTTCTTTCGTGCCATTTTATTTTTCCTAACATTAGATAATTTAGCG
>NZ_JBHIRE010000270.1:0-777 GCF_042196885.1 Bartonella sp. AA86SXKL
AAGCGCTTCTTGACACTGCGCTGTGGTATGACAGCACCTGGACGACAAATGGGAAGATCCTCGGCTTTATGATTTACACACCAAGTTCCCCCTCCCACTTTATCACGAAAACCTGATTGAATCATACAAGCTTCTATGGTTGCTATTGCATTGTAGCTGAGCTTTCTGCTTTCTGGATCAGTATCATAAGGGGTTGGCATTCCACATTCTAATAAGGCTTTTCCTACCTCAGTAAAATCAGTAACACCATTTTTCTCCCACGTAGCTATCTCTCCTGGAGGAGGTTTATCGATATTACATCCAGTTACACTCACCAAAACTATTCCACTTAATAACTTTAAAATGTATTTCATTTTTTACTCCTTGATTTACTTAAAGGAAATTGTTCACGATGAGATGTGCCATAAAACTTTTGGCATTTATAACCCACATCTCCAAGGCAAGTATGGGAGCTTATGGGATTCATGATCACTCTCCACCATTCTTTCCACATGTTACTACCAGTAGGTATTGTCTCGTAAGTATAGCCATTGCCGCCAATAATTCTGCTGACAAAGTCGTATCTATTCCCATCAAAGCCAATAGTGGTTTGTTTGCCATCACTCACATAACCTAACAGACCGGATGCAACTAAAGCATTAAAGGCTGGTCCATAGAAATTGATATTCGTGTTGTCGGCTATACCGTGAACACCTTCTTGTTTGAAAGAATTCAGCATATTCCCCAATGTCATTGTCCCGCGACTATGTCCATAAAGTTCTAATCCTGTAAGACCAT
>NZ_JBHIRE010000271.1:0-773 GCF_042196885.1 Bartonella sp. AA86SXKL
ACATTCGTCAGATGCGTATTCACACTCTTCACATTCGCATCAAGACCACTCAAAGCTGAGCCAACGTCATGATAATTGGCTTTTGCCACCTGACCATCTTCAACAATAACAGATAAACTATAGTTTGGTCCTTTAAAAGCACCATTTTCGAACGAGGCACCACCACCAAAATAATTTGCTATATCTCCAGATATTTTATTAATTTGGTTCCCATTGATTGCATCATGCGAATCTTCAGCAATTTTCCCATCTTTAACATTATGAAGAGCAACGGGGACTTGGTTATCTACCCCACCTAAAGTTACGCTACCATAATTAACGGTACCGTTTTCTTTATCATAAAGAACTGCAGCAGCACTTGTAAGATTAATATCATTAGAAATCTTCTCGATACTTTTATCAAGCTGGTCTTTGTTAACAGCTTCATTACCATTTACAGCTGCCTTCACACCAGAAATTATCCTATTTTCACCAGATTTGTTTGCAACATTGATTTTAGTCCCACCTGTTGCTTTACCAACAGTGATAGTACCTTCATTTTCCTCCTGCTTAACAAGGCTATTTTTTGTCGCATTCGTAATCTGATTTTGTATATTCGTGATAGAATTATCAACAGTACTAAAAGCAGATTCAAAATCATTATGTGGCTTACCCTGAATAGTGTAAGTGGGAGCCTTACCGTTAGATACGTCTGCACCACCACCAAAATACTTTGATATATTTTTAGCAATTGTTGCCAGATTATTTGTAACAGTGTTAACATTCTGATTAGT
>NZ_JBHIRE010000272.1:0-287 GCF_042196885.1 Bartonella sp. AA86SXKL
CCGCAACCTGAAGGACCTATCAAAGCAGTGACCTGATGTTCAAGAATATCAAGAGTAATACCGTGGAGAGCTTCTTTGCTTCCATAAAAAACCTTCACATCTTGACCACGCATTTTAATCTTCATTACAGAATTCACCTTACTTTAAAATACAAACGTTATCGAAATTCCTACTTTATAAAAGTTACTGACGGCGTTCAAATCGTCGACGTAAAAAAACCGCAGAAATATTCATAATAGAAAGAAAAATCATTAATACGATAATAGCACCCGACGTTTTTTCAACAA
>NZ_JBHIRE010000272.1:436-773 GCF_042196885.1 Bartonella sp. AA86SXKL
TACACCAATAATCGTACCAGTCAAAATACCAGGAGCAGCTAAAGGAAGAACATGATGAAAAACTACTTGTGTTTTTGATGCCCCCAATCCTAAAGCTGCTGCGCGAATAGAAAAAGGAACAGCCCGTAAAGCAGAACGTGTTGCAATAATGATTGTTGGAAGCGTCATAAGAGCTAACACAAGACCACCAACAAAAGAGGCTGAACGTGGTAATCCAAAAAAATTAACAAAAACCGCAAGCCCTAAAAGACCAAAAACAATCGAAGGAACAGCGGCAAGATTATTGATATTAACTTCAATAAAATCTGTAAATTTATTTTTGCGTGCATATTCTTCC
>NZ_JBHIRE010000273.1:0-773 GCF_042196885.1 Bartonella sp. AA86SXKL
CCCAAGAGATAAAAGAATGTCTGCTTCCTCAGGATAGCTCCTTATGTTTATATGAGAACATCGCAGTGTTCACACTCACGGTCTTGTTACCAAAAATAGAATATTGTTTTTTTGAAAATCAGATTGTGAACGCTTCTCTATAAGCGAACGAAACCTTCCAGAAAATAAGGTTTAGAATCCCCCATCATGGGAGAAAAAATTAACTATCTGTAACAGCAAATATGACTCTACAACCCGGCTTACCATCATACTCTTTGCCAGACTTCCAATGTTGCGACAAGCCCTTGATATTTGAGACGATTCATAAGAAGCATTTTTACCCCTTTAGTTCTTGTCCTTAACAGTTTTTACCCACACGCTACTTCCACTTATGACGTGCAAACAAGTGTTTTTAATTGATTCAATCTGAGAAGTGCTTGTGATAAGAGAAGCTTACTGTATTCGAAATTCTGATTAAAGTTGAAAAATGATGATTTATCATTATAAACTAATGTTTTTTACCAGAAAGAGACAATGTGAAACCGTTCTCTATGTGATAACATCAGGCTGTGTGCGCCTCAAATGTTGTTTTATGTTTAATAATTGAAAGGCTGCCTGTTGTACAGGCTGAAGCACTTTTTGTGGATCTTGATTATGTTTACGGGGATCGCCCTCAAACTGCTCAAAATAAAGGCGTAAGGTAGCGCCTACTGTTCCTGTCCCCGATAAGCGTACCACGAGTCGTGCTCCATTTTTAAAAAAAATACGCACACCCTGCCCAGTACTGATGCTTT
>NZ_JBHIRE010000274.1:0-358 GCF_042196885.1 Bartonella sp. AA86SXKL
TGAACAAGTTTCCTTCACGCCCTTGAATAATAATCTCTCACATTTGAGTGAACTCAAACATATTGATCATGACTTAGTCCGTGCTTATGCAAAGAAGGATTTTGTCTTCTTTTTAAATCAGGCTGTACAATGCCAAAAAAACATTTTGATTGCCGGAAAAACCGGCTCGGGTAAAACAACGCTTTCAAAGGCATTAATCGCCAAAATTCCCGATGATGAACGTATTATCACCATTGAAGATACACCAGAATTGGTCGTTCCACAGCCTAATTATGTTTCTATGATCTATTCAAAAGATGGTCAAGGTTTAGCCTCTGTTGGTCCAAAAGAACTGCTTGAATCTGCTTTACGCATGCGT
>NZ_JBHIRE010000274.1:438-773 GCF_042196885.1 Bartonella sp. AA86SXKL
CAGGTTCAATTACCACGGTTCATGCCTCAACAGCACTTGCAGCCTTTGAGCAAATGACCCTTTTGGTGAAAGAAAGTGAGGGTGGAGGAGACTTAGAGCGTGACGATATTCGAGGGCTGTTGATTTCAATGATTGATATCATCATTCAATGTAAACGGATTGAGGGAAAATTTAAGGTCACAGAAATTTATTATGATCCCTTTAAACAAAGAAACATCTTTGGTGGGAATTAAAGGAAAATGCCCCTGCTCTAAAAGGCTTTTTTAAGGCAACTCTTGAAAAGCAGAAAAGGAGAAATAAGTGACAGTAGAGGCGACGGAGAATCTTTTGTCAAT
>NZ_JBHIRE010000275.1:0-769 GCF_042196885.1 Bartonella sp. AA86SXKL
TCAAAGTGCTTTAGGACCATCACTGTCTATAAAGGCATATAGCAATGCATACGGTTTCAAAAAACATTTCGTAGATAGTTTGCAGAAATGCATGCGATCTACAAATCAGAAAAAAAGTAAGTGAGATTTGTTTCTCTTAGTTTTGTGAAGTTTGAAGTATGCGGTGTATTTCTGAATTAAGTTAGTCCACTTTTTTAAACTTATGACTACACGCTCTGTCATAGCACACATATAAATACGTAGAGCCTTAAGGGGGGATTATGATCACTAACGCACAAAGCATTCTCTGTCAAGACTGGCTGGGCTATATGCGGTGCTGATGGTCATATATTCAGTGGCGTCATGAATTTTCAGCCCCGTCGCTTTGAAGGCGGTGGGATGCGTTATTTGCGTTTTAAACAATGGCTTACTGAAATGAAGATGACAGCAAGGAGAATTGATGCGGTGTATTTTGAAGAAGTGCGCCGTCATGTAGGGACGGATGCAGCGCATGTTTATGGCGGCTTGTTAGCAACCTTAACGGCGTGGTGTGAACATCACCAAATTCCTTATGAAGGCATTCCCGTTGGGACGATTAAGAAAGAAACGACAGGAAAAGGCAATGCCTCAAAAGAAGAGATGATTAAAGCGGTGTGTGCAAAAGGGCACGCGCCTAAAGATGACAACGAAGCAGATGCTTTGGCAATTTTATATCTAATGAAAGAAGGGGGTACGCATGTCTAATGCAATGCCATGGGTAAGATTTTATTTGTATGACTGGATAAGTGGT
>NZ_JBHIRE010000276.1:0-768 GCF_042196885.1 Bartonella sp. AA86SXKL
GGATGCTGACCAGGCTCATCCTTCTTTTTCAGGTATGTTTATAGAAACAGAAATTGGTGAACAAGGAAAAACTATTTTTGCTAAAAGGCGCAAACGCTCACCTAATGATCCTGAAATTCACGTTGCCCATTTTGTTACCGGTACAATGGATAACATCCAAGAAACAGAAGCCGAAACGGATCGCTCCCTGTTTATTGGTCGAGGACGATCTCTGCATCGACCCGCTGCATTTGATCGTAATGCCTGCTTTAGCAACAGTCAAGGTTGCGTTCTTGATCCAATAATTTCAATTCGATGCCGTATAAAAATTCCGGCACATGAAAGAGCAGAACTTATTTTTTGGACTTTTGCTGCCAATGCAAAAGAAACACTGCATAATCCTATTAAACATTATCAACAACCCAATATGCTTCAACAGGAACTTTCAATGGCATGGACACGCTCACAAGTCTCACTGTATCAGAGTGGTATCCAGCTTAGAGAAGCGATGACCTATCAAAAATATGCAACGCCTCTTCTCTATCCCGACCCGATATGGCGTCTTTCTCCAAAAAATTTAGCAAAAACTCTTGGTAAACAATCTGATCTTTGGCCTATGTCCATTTCAGGAGACCTTCCAATCTGTCTTCTCAGATTAGATAATGAAGGAGATATAACTGTCCTGCGTGAGCTGCTTAAAGCGCACGAATATTGGCGTATGCGTGGACTCCTTGTTGATCTGGTCATTCTCAACGAACAAGCCTTTTCTTATATACAAGATACAAAACG
>NZ_JBHIRE010000277.1:0-765 GCF_042196885.1 Bartonella sp. AA86SXKL
TTTTTTAAGCTTTCTAATTATTCCCTCTTTCTCTTTTCTGCACTCTCATTGAGAATGATAAAACATTGATTTATAATGATAAATCATCTTTTTGCAACTTGAATGAGAGCCCCAAATATCGTAAGATTCTCTCATCTCAATCCCTCTTATAGTGAATCACTCAAAACCCTTCACTTGTACATCAAAAGCGAGGATGAGCGTATGGATAAAAAACACCTCAAGAAAGGAGTAAAAACGCTTCTCATGAACCGTCTCAATGCAAAGGCTGTTGCGACATTTTGAGCTGGGAGAATGAGGGTGCCAACTTGCACCTTCATAAGAGTAAAGAAAGAAGTGCACAATGGCTTTACCGTTACACCCTTCACGAACGCCATTGTAAAAGAGGCTTTTGTGCACTGACGGATGTCTCTTTAAAAACAAGGGCGTGAATGTGCACCACAATGGCGTGTTTGCTTTGTGTAATGAGCGTGAGCCTATTAAAAAACTTAAGAAGCACTCCTGCCCGCTAAAGGCATCGCCCTAATATCTTCTTACGCTACCGTAGTAATGAGGATAATTGTGTAGAGATCTCCCTTTTTCAAAAGGTGCATTGGCACCTATAATGTACAAAAAAATTATAACTTTAGAAATATAGTAAAGCACATTTTTAAAATATCTTCGTCACTATTTTATCTCAAACGCCCCTCTCCTTTCCTTAAAGTATCGGTATTTCTTAATAAAGATGCAAAGAAATATTTTATAAAAGAAGAAAGTAAAATGACGCAT
>NZ_JBHIRE010000278.1:0-488 GCF_042196885.1 Bartonella sp. AA86SXKL
TGTTCCATCATATCGAGATAGGTTGCAGCAGGGCCATTTTTGTTCGATAACGCATCAGAATACAGTGTTCCACCAATTTGTAAACTTGTTTCTTTTGAAATCTGTTCTATGAGACGAGGATTAGAGATATTTTCAACAAACAGTGCAGTTGCTTTGTTGGCTTTAATCTGCTTGATAAGTTTGGCCACATCGGCTGCAGTCGCTTCAGCTTCTGTAGAAATCCCTTGGGGTGCAAGGATAGTGAAGCCATATTCTTGGGCAAAATAGCCAAAGGCGTCATGAGATGTGATAATAATACGCTTATCTTTTGGAATGGTTGCAATCTTTGTTTTAAATGTTTCTTGTTTTTCTTTAAGTTTTTGGATGTAAGAGTTGGCGTTTTTGCTGTAGGTTGCACAGAATTGTTGATCGATTTTACAAAAAGCAGTGGCAATATTTTTAATATAAATTTCAACATTTGGGATAGTCTGCCAAGCATGTGGATCAAT
>NZ_JBHIRE010000278.1:513-764 GCF_042196885.1 Bartonella sp. AA86SXKL
ACTGTGGCGGTGTTGGGCACTCTGTTCTTGGTTTTTAATTTCGAGGGGGGAGATGTTAGCACTCACTTCAACAACCAGTGCTTTTGTACCACTTGCTGTGATGAGACGGTCAATGAAACCTTCTAAATGAAGTCCGTTGATGAAAATAATATGAGCCTTTTTAAGCTCTTGAGCATCACGGGGGGTAGGTTCATAAGTATGGGTATTTGCATTGGGACCAACGAAAGTAATCATAGATCGGAAGAGCGTCG
>NZ_JBHIRE010000279.1:0-764 GCF_042196885.1 Bartonella sp. AA86SXKL
CCTGCTGTTTTAAATGCTCAAAAAACAAGTCCTCTACGCGAACTTTGTGTATTAAAGCAAAAGCAGGTGTGGTTTCTCTTGATGATGGTTTCGGTTGGAGCATCAGGATTATTTTCTGTTTTTACTTATATTAAGTCAACATTAATGCATATTTCCGGTGTTTCGCTTGATTGGGTACCATTTATTATGCCGTTAGTTGGATTGGGGATGGTGGTAGGTAATCTTTTGGGACCTAAATTGGCAGTAAAAATTGGTATTTCACCATTGATATTTTTTTCTATGCTTTGGAGCACATTTGTTTTTTTCTTTTTATCTCATGCTCCATTAACCGCAGCATTAGGATGCTTTTTGGTTGGTACTTCTTTTGCAGCTATGCCTTCTATACAAACAAAAATCATGAATGTTGCTTTCCATGGACAGATTTTAGCGGGAGCATTGATGCAATCTGCTTTTAATATTGCCAATGCTCTTGGAGCGGAATCTGGAGCATGGGTTTTGAAGTTGGGCTATAGTTATGAATACACTGCTGTTCTGGGGGGTATTTTAACCCTCTGTGGATTATTAATTTTTTGCTTTTTATGTTATATGGAAAAGCGTAATTAACATTTCTTTTTGTTCTTGAGAGAAAAAGATATTTTTTTGTCTTTTTAGTTTTTTGATTGTCCTGTTGGATTTTTAAATAGGCTATAGGAAACCCGTAGGGCAAATGGAATACCAAGACAGAATAAAAGACTGATAAGTACTGCAAGAAGAGTTTTGGCTGC
>NZ_JBHIRE010000280.1:0-762 GCF_042196885.1 Bartonella sp. AA86SXKL
AAAGAGGGGATGCTGTTTATGAGGTTTATTCTTTTTTTTTCTAACGTGAAATTAAGTTATATTGATAATTTCTGACCTGATAATATTGTTGCTCATGTTTGAGAAAAACATTTTATAAACGTTGTATATTTGGGTATGTTTGAGTAAAAAGCAGGATATTTTAGCTCTCATCCCACTTTTCTCTACAGAAAGAATATTTGCTAAAATTTTAGTTTTTATTGGTTGTGCTTATAGTTAATTATGTTTAACTCTTAAAACAAATATCAAACGTGCATATTTCAAAAGCTATGAGAGGCAAGGGAGAAGGAGGAGAACGCCTTGTGTTGATAATCTCTTTCTTACTGCTCTATCCTCAGAAATAACGCTCGAAAAACTTTTTAAATCCTTGAAGTAAAAACTCTAAAAACCAAGAGGGAAGGTTTAAAAAATTTAAAATAATATCCAAAAGTTTAAAAGTTCTTTCTAAAGGTGTTTTTTTAGTTTCGCACCCCGTTTTTATCGAATACGATAGGGGGCTGGTTCAATGGATTATTTTGTAAGAAGATAGTGCAGCCTATAAGGGTGATCTCATTGTTTATGCTGTAGGGATTATGAGCTGTAATCGGTTCATAGTTTCTATAGATCTCTACTTTTTCATTGATGGTCGTCGTGTGTTTTTTTTAAATGTATTCGTACAAAATTTATTTTTATTCTCAGATGCGTTGTGAGTGAAAATACATGCAGCGCTTATCATTTTTAAGGGCATGTTTATGTTATTGATCT
>NZ_JBHIRE010000281.1:0-758 GCF_042196885.1 Bartonella sp. AA86SXKL
CCGAAATGCGTTTTTTTAGCCTTTTCCTCATCTACGTGGATCCATTGATGATCATCTGTTGCGCATGCAAATTGATTAATCATATCCTGCGTAACAAGACGCCACCGCGATAATCCTATTTCTTTCCCAATAAAATTAGCTACATCTTGTACTGCTATTTTTTGTTGCATAACGCCTTTTCCTGTTTTATTTGGTAAAACTACCCCAAACCTCTTGCTTTTATAAAACCCATTGATTAGAGCATCAAGAATAAAAGATGAACTGTCTTAAAAGAAAATGGGGCTTATGAATAAGAAAACTCTTCTTTAGCAAAGTAATTTTCAAATGGGAAAAAATAATGGCAAGCAATGTGAGCCTAACAGGTTTGGCGCATGATTTAAAGCAGCGTGCAGAAAACCACCCTCCCATCCGTATTGGATTGATTGGGTGTGGTGAAATGGGAACAGATTTGCTCTCAAGCATTGCACATATGGATGGCATAACGGTTGCAGCCGTTGCTACCCGAACACCCTCGCGTATTTTTGATGCTGCTAGATTAGCCTATGGCGAAGAGGGACATGTGCGTGAAGTTGAAAATGCCAGTGCTCTAACCCGAACTATCGAAAAAGGTTTGATTGCAGCCACAAATGATATTGATCTTGTTTTACGCCATGAGCAAATTGATATTATCGTTGATGCAACAGGCTATCCTGAAGCGGGAGCAGAAATTGGCTTTAAAGCGCTTGAAAACAACAAAAACCTTGTCATGATGAATGTTG
>NZ_JBHIRE010000282.1:0-755 GCF_042196885.1 Bartonella sp. AA86SXKL
TTATCTGTCTTTTTGTTGAAAGCATTCATTTTATTTAAAAACAGTGAGGATTTTCTCTTACCTTTAGGTAAGAGACTTAACATCTCTAAATGTTATGACACTTGGTGTCAGAAAGAGGTCTAGAATTCAATTTGGAAGAGTTTATCAAGGATTATGGGTTATAATAATGATCTGTGAGTCAATGTCACCTTTATTCGAGCGGTACCCCTATGCTGTAGATTATAGATTTTTCTGGAGGCTATAGAAAAGCTTAGCATTAGAAGGAAACATTGAGAAAAAAATTGCAAAGAAGTAAGCCAAGATTACTCTCGAAGAGTCATGCTTTGGTGGAGATCTTGAACCGATCTTTACATTTTCTTCTCAAACAGGGAATTGGAATGATATTGTTCAAAAATCTCAATTTTTTGAAGAGGATGAAAATACATTCAGTTTTTGCGAATAAAGGCTATGTTTAGATGCATTAAGAAAACTAGAGAGGAAATAAAACTGTATTTCTGTTTTTTTCCGTGCAACTTAGAAAACAGTACAGAACGATGATAAGCATCTCTACAAAGACCATCACTTTATCAAAATCTCCTTTAAGAAATTCAGAGATTTGAGATCTATATCCTAGTGATTCGATAAAGAAGCTTCTTCTTTGATAAAATTCCTAGTCAATTTTTCAATTATCCTCTCGTTTGGAGAGTTAAATATGCAGAATCTAGGGATATTGGAATTTTAATACTCAGAGCTTTGAATGTATTGAGAGGTCTATT
>NZ_JBHIRE010000283.1:0-755 GCF_042196885.1 Bartonella sp. AA86SXKL
TAGGTGCGGGTAAAGGTATTTTGGCAGCAGATGAAAGTACTGCAACGATTGGAAAGCGTTTTGAAAGCATTGGGGTGGAATGCACCGAAGATAATCGTCGCGCCTATCGTGAAATGCTGTTTACTGCAAAAGAAGCCATGGAAAGCGCTATCTCTGGTGTCATCTTATTTGATGAAACACTGCGTCAAAAAGCATCTACAGGGCAGATGTTGACAGATCTTATTCGTGATGCAGGTGCTGTGCCGGGGATCAAAGTCGATACCGGTGCCAAACCATTGGCGGCTTTTCCTCAAGAAACGATTACAGAAGGCTTGGATGGTCTTCGTGAGCGTTTAAAGGATTATTATACTTTGGGAGCCCGTTTTGCTAAATGGCGCGCGGTCATTGCCATTGATGCACAGACTCTCCCAACAAGAGGGGCAATCAGTCAGAATGCACAAGCTCTCGCGCGTTATGCTGCTTTATGTCAGGAAGCTGGTCTTGTACCGATTGTTGAACCGGAAGTGCTGATGGATGGACCATCACGCCAGCATTCTATTACGCGTTGCTTTGAGGTGACAAAAGTTGTTTT
This sequence comes from Bartonella sp. AA86SXKL, assembly GCF_042196885.1. Classification (NCBI taxonomy): domain Bacteria; kingdom Pseudomonadati; phylum Pseudomonadota; class Alphaproteobacteria; order Hyphomicrobiales; family Bartonellaceae; genus Bartonella; species Bartonella sp. AA86SXKL. The sequence continues at coordinate 572 of NZ_JBHIRE010000283.1, forward strand.
ACACACTGTGTTTAAAGAATTATTTGAGGCACGTGTTCTTTTCGAGGGCATGATTTTAAAACCCAATATGGTGATTGATGGAAAAGATGCGCGCATTGCTTCTGTGGAAGAAGTAGCTGAAAAGACAGTTCATGTTCTTAAACAGACTGTTCCTGCTGCTGTTCCAGGAATTGCTTTTCTTTCT
>NZ_JBHIRE010000284.1:0-446 GCF_042196885.1 Bartonella sp. AA86SXKL
TCATCCCCATTTGGCTTTCTGCAAATATTTCACTCACTTCACCACAAGCATAAGCAAAAAATTGCAGCTTTCTGCTAGCAGTTATTCTTGAATCCAGTTGACGTAAAGAACCAGCCGCTGCATTTCTAGGATTAGCAAAAGCTAATTTGCACTTTTCTTGTTGATTCACATTAAATGCTTGGAAATCCGCCCGCCGCATATAAACTTCACCGCGAACTTCAATTATATCAGGGAATTTGCCTTGTAAAACTTGCGGAATATCAGAAATTGTTCGTGCATTCGCAGTTACATTTTCACCGACATATCCATCACCACGCGTTGCAGCACAGACAAGCCTTCCTTGTTCATAGCGCAAAGATAAAGATAAACCATCAATCTTCGGCTCTGCTGTTATTTCCAACATTTGTGTTTCTGGCAGTCGTAAAAAACGCCGAACACGCTCCATA
>NZ_JBHIRE010000284.1:467-755 GCF_042196885.1 Bartonella sp. AA86SXKL
CGCCGAACACGCTTCCTACATTCACTAATATCATCAGAGCTAAAGGCATTATCAAGTGCAAGCATCGGCTGGGAATGAACAGATTTTTCAAACTTTTCAGAAATCGGTGCTCCAATTTTATGTGAGGGAGAATCTGGACGAATAAGTTCAGGAAAGAGAGCTTCAATTTCCGCATTACGCCGGCGAAGAGCATCATATTCTGCATCAGAGATTTCAGGTTGGTCATTACGATTATAAAGCACATCATGACGAGTAATCTCTTTTGCCAACCACTCTAATTCACTTGCT
>NZ_JBHIRE010000285.1:0-754 GCF_042196885.1 Bartonella sp. AA86SXKL
GGCATGGCAGCAAATTTTGGTGTTTATGGCGATTGCTTCAATGATACTTGGTGCATTTGCTGCAATTGGCCAGAGCAACATTAAACGTTTAATGGCTTATTCGTCGATCAGTCATATGGGATATGCACTTGTTGGGTTAGCTTCTGGAGATATGCTGGGGATAAAAAGCGTTATTCTTTATATGACTATTTATCTTAGTATGACGATTGGTTCCTTTGCTTTTATTCTTGGAATGCGCTCTAGTGATGGAAATGTTGAAGATATTTATGATCTTTCAGGATTGGTAAAGACAAATCCATTTATGGCTATTACGATGACAATACAACTTTTCTCTTTAGCAAGTATACCACCTATGGCCGGTTTTTTTGGAAAGTGGTATACATTTTCTGCTGCTGTTCATGCTGGTCTTACTCCACTTGCTATCGTTGGTATGATAGCGTCTGTTGTTGGGGCTTTTTACTATTTACGTCTCATTAAAATTATGTGGTTTGATGATGCAAAAGCGCATTTTATTGTTTTATCGAATGAGCTTCGGTTTTGTCTCAGTTTTTCTGCATTCTTTATTTTATCTTATACGCTTTTTGGGATTTGGTTTGCTGACTTGGCAGAACGAGCAGCTACTGCATTGTTTTAATGAAAATGGATTATATCTTATCAGATTTTGCACAAAAACAAGGATACGCTGTTGAATCGTATGAAATTGTTGATTCAACAAATTACATTGCACAGCAAAAAGCTCACGCTGGTCATCATG
>NZ_JBHIRE010000286.1:0-753 GCF_042196885.1 Bartonella sp. AA86SXKL
CTAATTTTGCAAAAGGTGAATCAGGATTAGGGCGCTTTTCTCTCTGAGATGATTGATGATTGCTGCGTTTGCTGTGCTGTTTGTTCGACTTGTGAGAGTGTCTGGTGTGTGATGTGGCTTCTCGAGAGTTGTTTTCCTGTGCATTTACTTCTTTTTTAAAGGGTTTGCTTTTTTTATTTTGTCCCCTGTGTCCAGATCTCTCATTGTTTTTGTGGGGATGGTGGTGGTTATAACGCCATAGTAAAACAACTTTTTCTTCTTCTAAAACGCGTTTTTGCTTAGTAGCAAAATTGCCAACAGGTTCAGCTGCGGGTAAACAGTCTCCTGTATCGGATTGTGTAATACAGGTGGGCAAAGCTTCTTTTTCTTCCTGTTTTGGCGATATATCCATGATTTGCCATTGCTCGCCAACGCACTCTGCCGCAGGAACATCCTGTACTGTTGTGCATGTATGAGCAGAGGTTTTGTTTTGAAGATAATTTTGTTCAAAAAAAGCACTGCTTATGGCATGCGATTGATAACCAAGACCTTTTAGAATTTCTTCCATATCGGTTCCATTGGCTCCAAGAATAGACATCATTGTTGGAGTGACAAAAAAACTCTTGCCGTCATAAGCTCCATCGGGTTTAGGTTCATTCCCTTGTTTCCAATAAATTGCAGGGCGGATGAGGTTCGCAAGACGCTCTAAAATATCAATCCGTACAGCACGCTGGCCTAAAATGCGATAACCGGCTAATTGATAAAATTGCCGGT
>NZ_JBHIRE010000287.1:0-368 GCF_042196885.1 Bartonella sp. AA86SXKL
GATGTTGAATATGATGAGCACGACAAATTTCCGCAACAATTGAAGCTTCACGCGCTGATTCTTGACGCAATTGATGATCAACGGTCACGACAATTATTTCCGGAGGAACAGAGAGCGTTTTTAAATGGTCCTTGACCAGAAATAGCAAAGCAAGAGAATCACTTCCGCCTGAGACTGCAAGTATCAACTTCTGACACTGAATAAAATCTGATGTTTTAAAGAGATTTCCTGCTAGTCTAACGCACACCGTAAACGACTCCTTTCCTTTTTAGAGGTTTACAAAAAACAGACTCCAACATTTTCTGATGCTTTGATCTTTCTACAAAAAGTGAACAAAACTCTTTATTCTGTTCAAGAGCAATCATACT
>NZ_JBHIRE010000287.1:403-752 GCF_042196885.1 Bartonella sp. AA86SXKL
ATTTCAGCAAAATTTCAGAAGTGTAAAGTTTCTTTTTGTCTGTATACCATACGTTAAGATAAATTTGTGCTGCTTTGTGATAACGTTTTTATCTCAACAACGCTTCTGCCAACCAAAACAAAGCATCATCACACAAAGGGGCTTTTTTATAACACTGTTGAAAAGTGCAAAAGGCTTTTTCAGCATCAACATAATTGACAGAAAGAATAAAATTATACCCTTTTTATACAATGCTTGAGAAGAGAAGCTTGAGAAGAGAAAAATTTTCACCATAATGTAGTTCGACATGATCTCTTTCTTCATGCCTTTTCTCTAACAGGTTATACGCTCCCTTCAGACACCCCTCTGT
>NZ_JBHIRE010000288.1:0-481 GCF_042196885.1 Bartonella sp. AA86SXKL
TGGCAGTGGATACTAGGGTGTTTGCGGCAGGGGTACAGAATGTTTTTGCTGGTGGGAGAGCGAATACCGTTACTTTGGAAGAAGGAGCCCTTCAAAGAGTCTATGCTGGTGGATATGTAGAAACTCTGATGATTAATAGCGGAGCCAATTCGTTGGTTTATTCTGGTGCAATATTGGAAGGGGCAGTAAAGATTAATGGCTCTGGAAAACTCCATCTTTACGCTGGAGATGGAGGACATCAAACTACAGCAGAAGAGATTCTTTTAAATGGAAAGGAGGCGCAATTATACTCTATTGCTACTGAAGTTAATGGCTCAAGCTCTCTGATTGGGAAATTAAGTGGTAACGGGAGTGTTATTTTCACTTCTACTGCTACCTCTCCTGATTCTACAAAGCTTAATTCTTATTATTCTCTGCTTTATGTTGGTGATCTTTCAGGAAGTCTACATTTCAATTTGAGGGTTAATGTTAAAGAACGCTA
>NZ_JBHIRE010000288.1:510-751 GCF_042196885.1 Bartonella sp. AA86SXKL
CTTATTATTGAGGAAGGAGCAGGTGATCATACAGTAAGCGTTTTAGATTCTGGTGCTGAAATTGCAAACAACTCCTTCCAATCAGTTAATTTAATTACTGATAAAAGTGGAAACGCTCATTTTTCTTTAAAGAATCGTTCTGGTGAAAAAGCGGCTACTATTGATGGTGGAGCCTATATGTATAGTTTGCAACAGAAAAAGGGTAATGATGGAGAAAAAAAGATTTGGTATTTAGCTTCTG
>NZ_JBHIRE010000289.1:0-750 GCF_042196885.1 Bartonella sp. AA86SXKL
CTTCAAAAGCCGCTGCTACATTCTGATAAGTTTGCTCTTCTTCCTTGCCTTCACCGTTAACTGTTTTAACCTTAAAGGTAGGTGCAGTCCATTCACCATCCTCATATTTAGCGTTACCACCTAAATAAGATGCAATCTTATCACCTAATGAATAAAGCTGTTTACCTGTAATAGCATCCGTGGAATCTTTCGAAACATCACCATCTAACAGATACGTAATCTTGCTGTTTTCTTGTGTCGCTTTAGATGCACCTTTTCCTAACTTGCTCTTTTCATGACGCGCCACAAAGGCATTGGCTTCATCGCTCCATAATAAGGCATCGCCTTTTACCTGTTGCGTAACATTCGTTATGTTTTGAGTAAGTTCATTAAACTTATTCGTTACATTATTATTAACTTTACTGATATTGGCATCAAGCTGGCCTTTATTAACTGCTTCATTATCGTTTACCGCTTCCTTTACACCAGAAAGAGTCCGATCTAAACCATCACGATTTGCAAAATCAACTTTCAAACCACCTCTTTCTTTACCAAGCGTAATAATACCAAGATTATCTTGCTTCACAAGACTATCGCCTTCTACTTTCGTAATTGCGTTATTAACTTGATTGGTAATTTCATTAGTAATTTTATTCTGAACATTCATGAAAGACGCACCAACTCCAGTCAAAGCTTCCGCTACATTCTGATAAGTCTGCTCTTCTTCCTTGCCTTCACCGTTAACTGTTTTAACCTTAAAGGTAGGTGCAG
>NZ_JBHIRE010000290.1:0-350 GCF_042196885.1 Bartonella sp. AA86SXKL
CTGTAATTGGGTTTTGTACAACGCGCTGTATTAAGGGAGCGATGTTGAGTTCATCAGGACCTATTCCATCTAAAGGAGAAAGCTTTCCACCCAAGACATGATAACGTGCAGCTAAAGTTTTTGCACGTTCTAGAGCCCACAGATCAGCAATATCTTCAACAACAATAATTGTTGCATCATCACGACGTGGATCTGTACAAATCGAACAAGGGTCAATTGTATCTACATTTCCACAAACAGAACAAATGCAGACCTTTTGTACAGCTGCTTGTATTGCTGCTCCTAAAGGTTCAAGCAATGTTTCCTTTTTTTTGATGAGATGCAACGCAGCACGACGTGCTGACCGAGGA
>NZ_JBHIRE010000290.1:372-750 GCF_042196885.1 Bartonella sp. AA86SXKL
CAGACCTGGTATACGGGCTAAAAGCTGAATAAGACGCTCAATCTCAGGTCCTGCAATATGTTTAGACATACTCTGTTTCCAAAGAATTCAGTAAAATTTGGTTTCATGAGAACGGGAGTTTGAAACCGGGTGGAAGTGGTAGCCCTGCTGTCATGCTTTTGGTTTTTTCTTGCATAGCGATTTCAATTTTTGTTTTGGCTTCATTATAAGCAGCCATAATCAGATCCTCGAGGATTTCAATTTCTTCAGGTTTAAGTAATGAAGGATCAATTTTGATTGCTGTTATGGTATTTTTACCGTTTAAGGTGATGCTGACAAGTCCACCACCAGCAGTCCCTGTCACTTGCAGATTTGCCATTTCCTCTTGAATTTTCTGCA
>NZ_JBHIRE010000291.1:0-749 GCF_042196885.1 Bartonella sp. AA86SXKL
AACAATAATATCAAGATGAAGCTCACCCATTCCAGCAATAATCGTTTGGCCTGATTCCTCATCCGATTTAACACGAAACGAAGGATCCTCAGCCGCCAAACGATTAAGTGCAATACCCATCTTTTCTTGATCTGCTTTCGTTTTCGGCTCAATCGCAATTTCAATAACAGGCTCTGGAAATTCCATCCGCTCCAAAATAACAGGTTTGAGAGGATCACAAAGAGTATCACCTGTTGTTGTTTCTTTAAGCCCTGCAAGAGCAACAATATCACCTGCAAAAGCCTCTTCAATATCTTCACGAGAATTTGAATGCATTTGAAGCATACGCCCCAAACGCTCTTTCTTCCTTTTTACAGTATTTTCAAGAGAAATACCTTTTTGAACCTTACCAGAATAAATACGACAAAAAGTCAACGACCCTACAAAAGGATCATTCATAATCTTAAAAGCAAGCATAGAAAGTGGAGCATCATCTGAAGATTCACGTGTTGTTTCACCTTCAGTCTTCACATCAACTCCACTAATTGCAGGCACATCAACAGGAGAAGGAAGATAAGAAACAACAGCATCCAAAAGAGGTTGGACGCCTTTATTTTTAAAAGCAGTACCACACAAAACTGGATGAAACTGAACCTCCACGGTCCCCTTACGAATGAGAGCAACAAGCTGTTCATTGGTTGGCATCACACCTTCCAAATAAGCCTCCGTCGCAGCCTCATCAACTTCAACGGCCATCTCAACTAATTTTT
>NZ_JBHIRE010000292.1:0-413 GCF_042196885.1 Bartonella sp. AA86SXKL
ATATCTATCACAGATGCCATCGTGAAAGAGGGAATGGCGTGCTGAGAGATGCTTCTTTAAAATAAGCACGTAAATGTGCAATCAATGGTGTTCTGCTTTGTGTGAAGGGTTTGCCCCCCTAAAGAACGTGAAAAAAAGCGTAAGGCATTTTTTTAACCACAACACATTGATTTACAATAATGAATCATCGTTTTTCAATTTGAATTAGAACCCCGAATAAGATTCTCTCATCACAAACCCTCTTATAGTGAATCACTCAAAATCACTTTCTTCCATGCCACGTGCAGGGTTAGCGTATGGGTAAAAACTACTTAAAAGAGGAAAAATGCCCTTTATGAACCATCTCAATGCAAGGGCTATCGCAACATTGGAAGCTGGCAAATAGAATGGTGGTGCTGACTTGCTGCTTCATA
>NZ_JBHIRE010000292.1:492-749 GCF_042196885.1 Bartonella sp. AA86SXKL
TGAAATGCTCTTGGGTGCTTTGAGAGATATTTTTGAAAAAAAGCGCGTGAATCCACAAAGCGTACAAGTAAAAATAAACATAAAACAAGTCTGGTCCTTTAAAAAATCGCTTACTTCCTATCAGAAGAGCAAATCTTCCTGTACTAGCACATTTCACTAACATAATATTATCCTCTCCAGTGTTTTTATGGAGTATTTAGCCTTATTGATGTTTATCTTTATAAGGTTTTTTTGTTTCAATCTTTTATTACTGGTGT
>NZ_JBHIRE010000293.1:0-748 GCF_042196885.1 Bartonella sp. AA86SXKL
CGATAATCCCTAGGAAAATATAAGAAATAAAATTTTGCGATAAAACATGCCACCGCAAGCCTTCTTTGAAAATCATAATTAAAAATATGGCGATTACGGCAATGAGAAACCGCTCAAAAGAAGCTGTCCATGGAGAAACAGTCGTTAAAGCTATCTTAGTGGCTTGGAAATTGGAACCCCAAAAAAAGGTTCCTACGAGGGTTAAGACAAGAGCTATTCTGGGCGTAATTTTCATTGGATAGATCCTTATACTTGATACCAAAGTGGAGCATCGAGACGTATAGAAGAAATTTGTGCGGTATTAGATGAGGAAAGAATAAAGTTGACCGCGGAAGCAATGTCATCTGGGTGAAGCATTTTGGCAAGTTTCTCTGGAGGTATCTCTGGGAATCCTTTTAAATTGCGACGAAAATCCGTATTAACTTTATCAACTTGGATTGAACAAACACGAATATTTTGTGGCATTCCCCATAAGCGCAACCCACCAGTATAGCCCTCTACAGCAAATTTAGAAGAAGAATATGAAATTAAAGAAGGATTGTATTCTACACCCCATATGGATGAAATATTTATAATATCGGCGCGAATTTCCTTTTTTAGATAGGGTAAAGTAGCAGCTGTTATATAGAACATTCCTTTAATATTCACATCAAATGTTTCAGCACATTCTTGAGCATCAATTGTTTCTGGATCGCCACTATAACAAATGCCTGCTACATTAACTAAGACATCAAGACCACCAAATTCT
>NZ_JBHIRE010000294.1:0-745 GCF_042196885.1 Bartonella sp. AA86SXKL
AAGAGATACCTTCTCTACCAGTGCGCACATATTGCATACGTGCTTCTAAACAAAAAAGGGAACCATTCCCTCAATGCCAACCGCCCGCCTCTTCAAAAGCGACCGCCCTTTCAACAGCAAACACCCCTCCCATAAAAAACCTCTAGGCTTTTCGAACACTTGAGTAAAATGGCGAGGCAGCAAAAAAGAACCAAGGAATAACAGTACAAAACAATGGTACAGAGGAAAGGGAGGGATTCTACCGAAATTAGCTTTCACAAACAAAGAGCATCCTAAACAGAATGAAGAAGAAAAAAGCAACAGATACAAAATTTTCTAAGAGCGCCGAAAAGCCGTTTTAAGCAATTCGATTTGTTTGCCCACCGGATTTTCGTCCTCCAAAACAGGGGAAGAGATACCTTCTCTGCCAGTGCGCAAATATTGCATGCGTGCTTCTAAACGAAGAGAACGAGCAACAAAGTTGCGGAAAACTTCTGGAAATTCTTGCCAATGAGCGCTTTCTAGTTTCAGCGTCGGTGTATGAAGCGAGACTTTCGCGAGCTCTTTTTGTATTTGTTCTGGTGACATCTCTCCTTCGCGCTCTGCACGAAGAAGGAGAAGTTGAGAAGCGATTTGCATAAGCCGTGTACTTAAATACATCGCCTCTTTGGCATAAAGAGCAGAAACTTCTGCAGAGAGAGAACGTGCTGCTAATTTGCCTTCCGTATCAATATAAGTTGCTGTTTGTTCAATCAGCGCCATTGTT
>NZ_JBHIRE010000295.1:0-744 GCF_042196885.1 Bartonella sp. AA86SXKL
GCTGATGTTAAGGCTGGTGCCTTGGGTGGCTTTATTGAAAAGGAAGATAACCTCTCTCATGATGGCAATTGCTGGGTTTATGATAATGCTTGTGTTGTAAAATCTGGTCGTGTTTATGAAAATGCAAGGGTATATGGCAATGCTGCCATTGGTGGTTTTGTTTATGGCAATGCGCATGTATATGATAAAACCCGCGTGTATTTTGGAGCTCATGTTTATGACAATGCGCATCTTTCTTATAATGCTTGGGTTTATCATCAGGCGCGGGTTTATGGCAATGCAAAATTATCAGGAAGTGCACGTATTCATGGCAATGCCGAGGTTTATGATCATGCTGTTGTTAGTGGCGCTGCTAAAATTTATGGCAAGGTTTATGGGAATGCTAGCGTGGGTGGGTATGTTAAGGTCTATGGTTCTGTTTATGGGAATGCAAAAGTGACTGGTTATCACACCATTAGAGGTTTGGTACATGGCAATGCAAGGTTAAAAAGAGATGGTTATTCATATGTCAAACAAAACTTTTATTATGCATATGGAATTCCTGAAGATTGTGAAATTTATGAAAACGATACCGTTGTAAAGATTATTGAAAATAACGCTGCGTAAAGACGCGCGGGCGCGGCGGGGGCGCCTGCTTTTTAAGCAAATTTTCCATTCCAAATTTTATCAAATGTTTATCACATTAAATTGTGAGGGTATCTCTATGTGCAAAAAATATGAATTAACCAGTGAAATCAAAAAAAT
>NZ_JBHIRE010000296.1:0-416 GCF_042196885.1 Bartonella sp. AA86SXKL
AAATAAAATCTATAGCAGTTGTGCATATTCCTTATCTTATAAGAAGAAGATAGATGGCTATATCCTTGATGGGGAATTTGACCTTGCAATGATTGATAACATGATTTTGCATGTTGGTTTCGCTTACAAGTTTTCATTGAGTAGAAAAGTATAAGCAGCCCTTTTTTTAACAAATCCTCTATTTTTTTGTGACTGTGGCACTTTTACTACAGATATTTTAAAGTTATCTCTCTATATATATCGTTTTGGATATTTGGAGATATTTTATGAATACGAAACGTTTAATAACAGTATCTATTTGGGCTTTGATTGCAGCTTCAACAGCGCATGCAGCTGATGTGGGAATTCCTCGTCAATCAGTATTAGCTGCTTCGCCGGTTATTACAGCACCTACTTTTACGTGGACAGGTTTTTAT
>NZ_JBHIRE010000296.1:488-744 GCF_042196885.1 Bartonella sp. AA86SXKL
CATTAAGTAAAGATTTATCACCTAAACTTTCTGGTTTTGAAGGTGGTTTTTACGCAGGTTCTAATATTAATCTTGGCGATGACTTCATTTTTGGTGTCGATACAGATTTAACATTATCCGGTCAAAAACACACAAAGACAATTATTATAGGCGTAGACGATAATGCTGCAGTAGAAAATGCAGTAGCAAGATCTCGCAGATCAGAGCGTTCAGTATCAGGGACTCCATCAGTATCAGCACCAGCAATAGCAGCAAA
>NZ_JBHIRE010000297.1:0-743 GCF_042196885.1 Bartonella sp. AA86SXKL
GAATATTCTTTTGAACAGAGAACAGGCTTTTTTCTTTGGGATACTGCAATGCAGGGACAGTGGGAGGCTTTTGGCAATGTTTTTAGTCATATTATTATGCCTGCTTTAATCTTAGCTTTCGGTGCTATGGCCTATATTAGTCGTATGACTCGTGGATTTATGATTGAACAACTTAATCAGGAATATATTATTACTGCACGTGTGAAAGGATTATCTTGGATGCGAACGGTTTGGTTCCATGCTTTCCGCAATGCTGCTGTTCAGATTATCACTGTTGTTGGGCTTTCTTATGCTTTTTTATTAGAAGGTGCCGTATTGACAGAGACAGTTTTCGCTTGGCCTGGTTTCGGACGTTACTTGACCAATGCTCTTTTGGCAGGAGATATGAATGCAGTTGTTGGGTGCACGCTGCTAGTAGGGGGGCTCTTTGTTGCCATTAATTTATTTTCTGATTTACTTTATCGCATCTTTGATCCAAGGACACGCTGAATATGACTACTTCAATGAATCATCATAAACCGCAATCTTCATTTTCTTTAAGTTATTGGTTATATGAAGCTGTTCCGCGGTCAATAGTTCAAGCGAACATACAAAAAATTTATCATTCAGTGATCAAATTCTTTCATAATTTTTCGGCCGTATTCGGTCTAATTATTATTTTTGTTATTATTTGATGTGCAGTTTTTGCTCCTTGGATTGCTACCCATGATTTTATGAGCAATGATCTTGCTCATCGGTTGCAG
>NZ_JBHIRE010000298.1:0-742 GCF_042196885.1 Bartonella sp. AA86SXKL
GCAAACACCACACCAGACAAGGACGATACCCTTGATCCAAACGCTCCACCAAACGCATGCGACGAAGGTGAAGGCGTTATCCATATGGATGAAGAAGATAGATAAGTCAAATTAGCAAAAATATCAAAAAATTATCAGAATTTACTTGACAATGTGGCGATAATATGAATAATCGAATCAGGTGCCTAAGAAACACCTTAAACACATAGCGGATAGATTGCCGAAACAATCTTTTCACCGCCAATTAAAAACTTTGACTCGTTGTATGCTACAAGCATATAATGATATTGTCGGGTGTGGTTATGCTATACAATACCCTTTTGGGAAAGGCGTAACGACGGGCTATGTGCCGTGTTTCTTAGCACCCGGCGCTCTTTAATTGAGTGTCATTAAGAAACCTTTAAGCACATAGGAGCCAAATTATGGCACAGTATTTAATTGATATACATCAAACCACGATTAATGGTGATATCGTTCAAACAGTCAACGCACGTGAATTACATGCGTTTTTGGAAATAGGTAAAGATTTTTCCAATTGGATTACTGACCGTATCAAAAAATATAATTTATTAGAAAATCAAGACTTTGTTTGGTCGCCAAATTTGGCGAGCAAAGGCAGAGGTGGTCACAATCGTAAAGATTATCATCTGACTTTAAGTGTAGCCAAAGAGCTTTCTATGCTTGAGAATAATAAGAAAGGTAGAGAAGCTCGTTTATACTTTATCAAATGTGAACGGCTTTT
>NZ_JBHIRE010000299.1:0-325 GCF_042196885.1 Bartonella sp. AA86SXKL
TTTTTTTTCAGCAACCAAATCAGCCGCACGCCCTGTTGGCATGGAGCGAGCAATCCCCACAATCCCCTGCCGATACCCCTTAATCAGATGGGCATGATCAACCATAATCGCAAGAGAATCAGAAGGTGTAACAAATTGCCCACGCCCCATAATGAGATTACGATCTCCATCCCCATCAGAGGCAGCACCAAGATCAGGTCCTTGATCCGACATCACTAAATCATAAAGAGCCTTAGCATGAAGCAAATTGGGATCTGGTGGCTTCCCTCCAAAATCTGGCAAAGGAACGCCATTGACCACCGTTCCTTCAGAAAACCCTAAGCAT
>NZ_JBHIRE010000299.1:456-742 GCF_042196885.1 Bartonella sp. AA86SXKL
GCATCAAAGCGACATAATCGGCGACAGGATCAATTATATCAATCTGCATGGGTCCTAAAAAAGTTGTACCTTCTCTTTCTAAATCAATATCTGGTACCTCCATAATCCGATAAGAAGAAAGACGCTTAGATGCTGCAAAAACAGCATCACATAAAGAAGCGGGAGCAGGACCACCATTGGCAATATTGTACTTGATGCCACAATCTCCCTCTCTTCCCCCAGGATTGTGACTTGCTGAGAGAATAATACCACCATAAGCATGATATTTACGAATAAGATGCGAAAC
>NZ_JBHIRE010000300.1:0-292 GCF_042196885.1 Bartonella sp. AA86SXKL
TGAAGGAAGCTCCTGTATATTTTGAGGAAACAAACGAGATATTTCTAAAGCCACACTATGCTTTCCACGACAATAGATGAAATGACCGCCGATAAATGCCCTGTGTCAAACAACTGCTAGGCTTTTTGAATAAAACCAATCTATCAAATCGCCTAGCTTTCAAAGATGCTATTCTGCTTCTTCTTCATCGGATGTCTCATCCGAAAGCGGCGCTTCATTTTGATTAAGCGATTGCATGAGTTTTGTAACATTAGGATCAGGATATTTTACATCTATCTTTTTACGCAAATCA
>NZ_JBHIRE010000300.1:424-742 GCF_042196885.1 Bartonella sp. AA86SXKL
ACTTTCAACAGGCTTTTTTGTGTATTCGCCAACTTTCAAACCAAACGCAGCATCTTCAAAAGGCTTTACCATTTGACCATGACTGAAATAACCAAGATCGCCACCAACAGCAGCTGAACCATCTGTTGAATTCTTTTTTGCAATCTCTTCAAAACTTTCCCCCTTGTTTAAACGCTTAATGATAGCTTCTGCTTCTTTTTTCGTTTTGACCAAAATATGACGTGCTTTAACCTCATCTTCTTTGGGTAAAGCAGCAACTTCCTTTTTATAAAGTGTTTCCAAATCAGCATCTGAAATCTGATCAACAACTGTCTGTTT
>NZ_JBHIRE010000301.1:0-740 GCF_042196885.1 Bartonella sp. AA86SXKL
TATTTTTTTGCAGGCTCTTGTTGATTAACAGACGTGGTTTCATTTGAAATATTAGAGATAACGGGGGTGTTTTTTGATATATTTTTCATAATTAAAACCTTACGGGTTAATAACGTTTTCAATTGACACTCTATAAGAGCATCGGGCGTTGAAAACACGGCCGTAAGTCCGTTGTTATGCTTTTCCCATAAATGGGTATTGTATGGCATAACCACGCCCGACAAAATTCTCATATACTAACAAAAGCATAAAAGATAGCCAGTATTTTAAAGACATGGGAGAGGCTGTTTCGTAACCTATCCGCTTACGGTTTAAGTGTTTTCATCACTTGAGTATTTATATAACAAAATACGTATTTATTGTCAAACAATATTTTATCTTTTTTATGTTTTTTCTTATTTTTTAAATACGTTATGTATTGATAATATCTTATGCTTATTAATTGCTTCTTTTATATTTATGTGCTTTTAAAGATATATTATATGCTTTATGAAACGATTGCGTATTTTCTGAATCTATACATTTATAATATTTAGAAACGCTCTCATAATGCGTATTTTTAGCTTTATAACCTATCATTTTTTTACTAAATGAATTTTAAATTTTTTGTGAATTTTGTTTATAAGGGGCTCTAATTTAAAAAACCTTAATAGCACCGCGCTCTTATAACAAATGCTTTCATTTGCATTTTTGCTTTCTCTATAGTTGTTATGTTCTTTATAGCCATGGCATCATTTTTC
>NZ_JBHIRE010000302.1:0-738 GCF_042196885.1 Bartonella sp. AA86SXKL
GTACAAAAATCAGTATTGCCAATAGTAACGGCAGTGATCGAACAATTTCCGGTGTGAAGGCAGCAGAGCTTAAAGAAAATTCAACTGAAGCTGTAAATGGTTCACAGCTCTTCACTACTAATCAAACTGTTTCTAATCTCATTAATACTTTAAATGATGTACATGAGAATATATCGAATTATTTTGGTGGTGGTGCAAATGTACTTGATGGTTTAGCACCGACCTATGTTATTAGTGGTGAAACATACCGTGATGTTGGTTCTGCTTTCACTGGTGTAAATATTTCCATTAAAAATCTTGATGATAAGATTATTGAAATGAAGGAAAATAACCTTGTACAACAGGAAGGGGGCGCGTCAGGTGTTATAACCATTGGTGCCAAAACAGCTGGAACTAAAATTAGTGTTGCAGGCGTTGGCGGTTTAGGACGTACTATTTCTGGTGTGAAAGCGGCGGAGAATGGTGATGAAGCTGTTAACAAAGACCAACTTGATAAAAGTATAAAAGGTATTTCTAAAGATGCCTTACTTTGGAGCGAAGATGAGCAGGCATTTGTTGCACTTCATGAAAAAGATGGAAAGAAAACGAAGAGCAAACTTAAGTCTCTTTTGGATGGTGACATTTCTAAAGGTTCCACGGATGCCATTACGGGTAATCAGCTTTATCTCATGAGCAACAAGCTTGCTGCTTATTTTGGCGGTGGTGCTAAGTATGAGAATGGCAAATGGACGGCGCCTA
>NZ_JBHIRE010000303.1:0-737 GCF_042196885.1 Bartonella sp. AA86SXKL
TGGGGGCTGGCAAAGAGAATGATGGTGCAGCTTTGCTCCTTACATAATGCAAACTCTTTTATAGCTGATTATTCTAAAGGCGGTTGATATTCCCTTTGATAAAGCATAATCCGGTGTATGTGGCATTGAGGCATGTTGCCAAAGCACTCAGATTGATAAAGTCATTGCAGCGTTTGTTTCTATAAGATAAGACACATATTATCTGTGAACATAAATTGTTGCTAGAGAATAACATGTCATCGAAACAAGAAAAAACCAAAGCTCGTTTACCCCGTGGTTTTGTTGATCGCACAAGTGCACAATTATATGCAATCGAAGTTATGATTGCACAAATTCGTCAAGTTTATGAACTTTACGGTTTTGAAGCCCTGGAAACACCAATTTTTGAATATACCGATGTGTTAGGCAAGTTTTTACCTGATGAGGATAGGCCAAATGCTGGGGTTTTTTCTCTACAAGATGATGATGAACAGTGGATGTCTTTGCGTTATGATCTCACTGCACCTCTTGCCCGTTATTTTTCAGAAAATTTTGAAACTTTGCCAAAGCCTTATCGGAGTTATCGTCTAGGCTTTGTTTTTCGCAATGAAAAACCTGGACCGGGACGTTTTCGGCAATTTATGCAATTTGATGCTGATATTGTGGGAACGCCGACAGTTGCTGCAGATGCCGAAATTTGCATGATGGCAGCCGATAGTTTGCAAAAATTAGGATTTCAGCATCATGATTATGTCATT
>NZ_JBHIRE010000304.1:0-264 GCF_042196885.1 Bartonella sp. AA86SXKL
AACATGAGGGAGAAGTTTATGAATCATCACTTCTGTGATTTCTTCGGTTGTTAAATTTCCTCCTGATGAGGCGATAAGTACAGGATCAAGAATAACAGGAATATGAGGATAGTCTTTGAGTACATTACAGATTGCTATAATAATTTCTTGTGTTCCTGTCATACCGATTTTTATCGCTCTTATTGGATCGGCTTCTAGAGCACTGCGCATTTGTGCGGCAACAAGTTTTTCACTCATTGGAACAATTTCAGCAACGTGATTATC
>NZ_JBHIRE010000304.1:336-736 GCF_042196885.1 Bartonella sp. AA86SXKL
TCTATATCGCGAACAATACCAGCTCCTCCTGTTGGATCTGTTCCCGCAACAATAAGAATCGAAGGAATTAACGCCATACTCGTGTCACCTCTATCCATTGTTGGACACGTTGTTCAGGTTTTTTATGGAGGAGAATATCGGTTACAACAGCAGCACTATTGGCACCTGCTTTTAAAACACCAATTGCACGTTCTGGTGTTAAGCCACCGATGCCTACTAAAGGTAAAGCACCAATCCGTTTTCTCCATTGTTTAATTTTGTCTAGTCCTTGTGGACTCCATTTCATTTCTTTTAAGATTGTCGGATAAATAGGACCAAGGGCAATATAGTCAGGATCAACAGAGCGCGCGATATCCAATTCATGTTCATCATGTGTACTAAGACCAAATCTTATAGCATT
>NZ_JBHIRE010000305.1:0-735 GCF_042196885.1 Bartonella sp. AA86SXKL
ATGAAAAAGCTAAAGATTTGCATAAAACTCAAGGAGCTATCCGTTTCGAAGACGTATCGTTTGCATATACCGATAACCAAATGGTGTTAAAGGACGTTAATCTAGAAATAGAACCCGGAAAAATGACAGCATTGGTGGGACCATCTGGTTCAGGAAAATCAACCTTTATCAACCTTATTATGCGTCTTTATGACCCTACAAAGGGACGCATATTGATTAATAATCAAGACATTCGCTATACTACATTTCGCTCCTTGAGAAATCTAATGACTTATGTAGGACAGGATACTTTTCTCTTTCAAGGAACCGTTAAATATAATATCGGGCTAGGAAAAGAAGGTGCTAGCGACGACGACATTATAAAAGCAGCAAAAACAGCTAATGCTCACGACTTCATTATGGATCTACCAAATGGCTATGATACACAGGTCGGTGATAATGGTTGTAATCTCTCAGGAGGACAAAAACAACGACTCGCTATCGCTAGAGCAATGCTCCATGATAGTGAAATCCTGATTCTTGATGAAGCAACAAGTGCTTTAGATTCGCACACGGAAGCACAAATCAGTGAATCCCTTTATCATCTTACCAAAGGGCGCACAACTATTATCATTGCTCATCGCCTTTCAACAATTGCTCGCGCTCATAAAATTGTTGTCATAAAAAATGGTGAACTCATTGAACAAGGTACACAAAAAGAATTGCTGGCAAAAGAACACAGTTTTTACAAAAAAC
>NZ_JBHIRE010000306.1:0-734 GCF_042196885.1 Bartonella sp. AA86SXKL
CATTGCACAATTGCATACTGAAAAGGAATTCTGTCAAGTTGACCGAATTGCTTAAACGCTTCTCTTTTTAATAATGTCCTGAATAATGTACTTAGGATACAGAAAAATCATCAGTCAATTTATGCTAAAAGAAGTCATACCATTTTATGCACACTGCTTCTCAAATAATACGATTCCAACTCAATGATTGATCATCAAAAATTGCGATTTTGAGCAGAAAAAAAAGAGGCTTTAAATACCCTTTAGATAAGGTCTTTGAAGACCCTTTGAGAACCCCTTAAAAACTCTTTGAAAAAAAATAAATTGGTACAAAACCTAGTGGCAAATTATACAAAACCCGCTGGCAAGCTACACCGCACCTTGAAAAAACACACATGAAATCAATAAGTTATAGCACCATAAAAGTGCTGTGGCGGAGGGGGTGGGAATGCTACATTTATATGCAATCAATAACTTATATAAAGGTAAGGGAATTTTAATTCCATTGATTTTATTAACTTATTTTTATGTCTATCCCGAACTTTTTTATAGCTTATTCTCAATCATTTTATCCAAATATGTAATCAGATTTTCCAGTATCTTACTTGACTCTTATTTTTATAAATCGTATAGTAATAGTATACAATAAGGGGTGCTAATGGCAATTGTGAGTTTCAGACATAAGGGCTTAAAATTATTTTATACAACAGGTTCCACAAAAGCTATTTGACCAGATCACGTAAAAAATTACGCGT
>NZ_JBHIRE010000307.1:0-734 GCF_042196885.1 Bartonella sp. AA86SXKL
CCCATCATTTGAATCTCCTTCTAACGTTGCTCGCACCCGCAAAATCCGCTGTTCCAAATCATGAAAAGAAAGATGTTGAACAACAACAACACGCTCCACCAAAACAGACCACCCCGAAGAGGTAATATTTGCAACGCCCCCGCAAACAGCAAGCAGCTTTTCCCCTGAAGAGGTAAGAACGTACATACTGCCCAACACAATGCTCGCCACCAAAGGCGCATGATTCGCCATCACTGTCAAAGCACCTGAAGCTGAAGGAAGAACAACAGACACTACTTGCTCTGAAAACACAGGTTTTTCAGGAGACACAAGTTCAAACAAAAAATGGTTTACTCTATTGTTTTCCACAAAAATCTCCACGAGGCTCAATTATGAGGACTTACTATCCTCTCTACAAAAAACATTCATTACAGATTTTCTTTTATGAAGAAACTTCTGCAATAAGACGCTTTCCTTTTTCAACTGCTTCATCAATCGAACCGACCATATAAAAAGCCGCTTCTGGCAAATTATCATACTCACCAGCGCAAAGACCCTTAAAGCCTTTGATTGTCTCTTCTAAAGGCACCAATTTTCCAGGTGAACCGGTAAAGGCTTCAGCAACATGGAAAGGTTGGGAAAGGAAACGTTCAATTTTACGGGCACGCCCTACCAGTAACTTATCATCTTCAGAAAGTTCATCCATTCCAAGAATAGCAATAATATCCTGCAATGACCTATAACGTTGCAAAATG
>NZ_JBHIRE010000308.1:0-733 GCF_042196885.1 Bartonella sp. AA86SXKL
GGTGATTAACACGATTCTTTGTTTTGATCTAGGTACCAAAACGGGGTGGGCGATACGTGGTGCAAGTGGTGACATGTTCAGTGGTACCGTGAATTTTCAATCGCGCCGTTTTGAAGGCGGTGGAATGCGTTACTTGCGCTTTAAGCAATGGCTATCAGAAATAAAGCAGACAGCAGGTCAAATTGACGTGGTGTATTTTGAAGAGGTGAGGCGTCATAAAGGTACAGATGCAGCGCATGTTTACGGTGGTTTGTTAGCAACGTTAACGGCGTGGTGTGAACAGCATCAGATACCGTATGAGGGGATACCAGTAAGTACGATTAAGAAAGCGACGACAGGCAAGGGGAATGCGTCGAAAGAAGAGATGATTAAGGCGGTGCGTGCAAAAGGGCACAATCCGAAAGATGACAACGAAGCAGATGCTTTAGCAATTTTATATTTAGTTAAAGAAAGGGAATTGGGGTATGTCCAGTAAATTACCATGGACGAGGCTTTTTGCAGACAAGTGGGCAATAGTTGTTGATTATTTGCCTGCTGTAGAGGGCAATATCTATATGCGATTACGGTTACGTATGTTGCATACTGGTGAACCTCTTTTTTATAATATTAAAGTTTTATCTCATTACACTGGTTATTCAGTGAAGAAGTTTGAAGCGGCACTGAATGTTTTGCTTGAAGAAGGATATTTCATTCGTTTAGCAGATGGTCGCTTGTGGAATTTAGATGTTGAAGA
>NZ_JBHIRE010000309.1:0-731 GCF_042196885.1 Bartonella sp. AA86SXKL
ATAGGAGCTGGCTTAAGAATAAAGCTGAATTGATAAGATTAAATAGCTTTTTTATAAGCAGTTAATCTATTTTTTACTGAATTTACAGAGTGTAAGCTTTTATAGAAGTGTGTTGTTTTTTTTGAAAAGGAATCGTATTGTTCACAAAAAGTACTGTTTTTATTATGAACTAAAAATTTTAGCTTGCTATTTTACTCAATAGCGGATAGTGATACAAAAGGTATATTAGTAATACTCATTTTAATTAGACTTCAAAAGGGGATGAAGTAATGCGTAAAAGACGAAACGCCACTCTAAAAGCAAATTTACATACCGCATCACACTCAATATAAAGAAACACTCGTAACAGAAATCAACTAAACAGACAGATTTCTTTTAAATATTCTTCAGATTCTCTTATTATTAAGAAAAGATGCTCCTTAATGAAAAAACTTTTTAATAAAACACATAGCAATAAAAGAATGATTAAAATATTATTTAAACAACACCACCCTAACGTAAAACGTCTTAATATTTAAAACAGAAAAATTCTTTTTTAAGTACACAACAAAAACAGCCAATCAACCCCTCTTACAATCCAAATGCGCCATTTACACGCTTCCTACCAAGCTTTCGCATCTAGATTTCATTACAGAAAGTACACACAAAATAAAAATAAAGACTCAACACGCTCCCAATTTGATCACCCTCCTTATTTCAATCCTCATTACAAGGGAGTAGGTAATACTAAA
>NZ_JBHIRE010000310.1:0-728 GCF_042196885.1 Bartonella sp. AA86SXKL
CAAATGTTTATCACATTAAATTGTGAGGGTATCTCTATGTGCAAAAAATATGAATTAACCAGTGAAATCAAAAAAATCAAACATGCTCTTACTCGAAATATTATAAACCTTTATCGCATTAAAGCTTTAAAAGATTTTGATGATGTACAGGCGGGGTCTTTAGGCGGCTTTATTGAAAAGGAAGTTAACCTATCCCATGATGGTAATTGCTGGGTGTATGATGAGGCTTGTGTCTATGGTCATGCAAGAGTGTATGACAATGCAAAAATACGCCATTTTTCTCAAGTCTGTGGTCAAGTTTATGGCAATGCTGAAGTCTATGGAAAAGCTTTTATCTCTCAATATGCTAAAGTTTATGACCATGCTTTTGTCTATGGCAATGCTCATGTTTATGGCAATATTTATGGTAATGCTCATGTGAATGGTAGTGCCCGCATTCTTGCTGATGCTCATATTTATGATCATGCGCATGTTTCTTATGATGCTACGGTTTTTAGTTATGCACGCGTTTATGGTCATGCCAAGGTTTGTGGCTCTGCTTGCATTTATAGCCATGCAAAAATTTATAATTATGCTGTTATTAATGGTCGTGCAAAGATTTATGGCAAGGTTTATGGGAATGCTTGTGTGAGTGGCTCTTGTGAGATTTATGGCTCTGTTTATGGCAATGCTAAAATCTCATATTGTGCAACGATCTGGGGGCGTGTTTATGGCAATGCAAAAATCAA
>NZ_JBHIRE010000311.1:0-358 GCF_042196885.1 Bartonella sp. AA86SXKL
GTGCTCTAGCAGCTCCTAATGGATAAGAGCATTCTTCTGATGCAGCTGGAGTGTTTGGAGTGTAGGCATCACCGCTTGGTATATCTAAGCCTTCCATAAGAGGAGGTGCATCTTCTTTTAAACCAACAGGGCTGATAATATCCAATGGTTTGTTTACCATTGATGCTGATTCAACATGATAAGGCTGTGGGCTGTAAGAAGAAGGCTTATAAGTACTTTTAAAAGTTTTCAATGGTTTTTGTGTTTGAAATGCAGCTAACATTGCTTCAGAACGCGTTGAAGTAGAGCGAACACCAGTATGGTGCAATGCTTCACGAATTGCTCCAACGATTAAACCACGAATGAACCCTGGGTCACG
>NZ_JBHIRE010000311.1:428-728 GCF_042196885.1 Bartonella sp. AA86SXKL
AGCAGGTGGCAGATCAATAAAAAGAATGGATACAGGATAACGATCTCGTGTCATGACGTCAGCATAGGCTCCTCGGATTGCTCCCCAGAGAAATTTATCACGTACTGGACGCCCATTAACATAAGCAAATTGATGCAGGCTGTTACTACGGTTGAAAGATGGCAAACAAGCAAATCCAGTCAAACGAACTGATTCGCGTTCAGCATTCAATACGATACTGTTGGGAGCAAATTCTTTACCCATGATTTGTGTAATACGTTGTAATTGTCCTTGAGTATTATTTGCTGTAGCGGGGAGTTC
>NZ_JBHIRE010000312.1:0-727 GCF_042196885.1 Bartonella sp. AA86SXKL
TACCGTCGATACATGGTCTAGAACGGCATATAGCACTCTGCAGGATGATGCGGGCTTTTATGTAGATGGTCTTTTATCCTATGGTCTGTTCAAAGGAGATGTGGTTACTCTTGCCCGTGGTAAGACAGCAACATTAAAGAGCAAACCTCTCAGTGTTTCCTTGACAGGTGGTCAGTCATTTGCAACAGGATATGAAGGTTTTGTTGTTGATCCTCAAGTTCAGGTTGTTTATCAAAATCTCCAATTTGATAAGGCCCGTGATATCGATAATTTTGATGTTGAGATGGGAAAACTTGATCAGTGGGTAGCACGTGTTGGTGGACGTTTGAGCAAGTCTCCGACAGGATCTGAGGGAATAAGCGCTACTTCCTTCTATGGTAAGCTTTATCTTGTCCATGGATTTAGAAAAAAACAATCTGTGCATTTCAAAGATGCTTTCCAGTTAGGTGCTTTTGGTTCTTCCCTAGAAGCTGGATTAGGCTTTAATACTCGGTTGTCTCCAAAGTTTGCGCTTCACGGTGATGTTGTTTATCAGCAGAAGCTTACGAAGGCTGGTTTTTCAGGAGCGAGTTTTTCTGGGGGACTGCGATATCAGTTCTAGGCTACGAGACAATATAGACAATATGTACTTTGATATAAGAGGCAGCACAGTGTGCTGCCTTTTTTATATAAAACTTACGTTGATTTTTCAAAAGCTTCTTTCCCTTTTGATATTGACCAAAAAATC
>NZ_JBHIRE010000313.1:0-269 GCF_042196885.1 Bartonella sp. AA86SXKL
ACCTCTTAAAGATCGTTCAAACGAGGCTTCTTTTCCTAGATCTCATAACTGCTCCATTTTTAAGAATCTCTCAAGCGCTCTGAGGCATGGTTTTATCACTTTTTTCAATTCCCTTACCATTTTGCTATAGAATTTCGAACATGTTATAATAGTGTTATACACTGCAATAATAACACCACCGTCACTGCAACAAAATGCTACCTTTGACTCATGAATGCACCTTCTTAACGAAAGAGCAAAAATCATAGCTCTGCAAACAACGCAAACAA
>NZ_JBHIRE010000313.1:338-727 GCF_042196885.1 Bartonella sp. AA86SXKL
AGTATCTTACGGCTCCATCTTTTCTTTCAATTTCTAAATCATTTTCTTAACTGACCTATCACTCTTACACGAAGAAGCAAAAAGCTTGGCAGCAAAAAGAGCAGACACAACAATCCATGCGAGGAGCCGAAATAGAATAAAGGAAAAGCTTTCTCCCCTCGCCCATTGACTGGAATGAAAGATATTACCTAGCATAAAAGAAAAGAGCAATTGGAAAAACCACCATTCCCATTACGAGATAGATAAAGACTATTCTTTTATAATCTTTCTAGGTATAACCTTTCCAAGAAAAGGAATATATTTTTCTTAAAGATTGAATTCTTCTTCTTTATGTTTTTTACTTCTTTTTTCACACAATTACCACATACGCTATTCAATGATTGTTTTTC
>NZ_JBHIRE010000314.1:0-727 GCF_042196885.1 Bartonella sp. AA86SXKL
AAATTTTGCTGCGTCAACCTTTTATAAATCCGAATTCTTAAAAAGTCTGCAAATTATGAAATACATAATAGAACAGTAAAAAAGAAAACCAAATATTTTTTATTTTATCATTTTGATTCTTTATAACCCTCAAAGCGTTTTCCTTATAAAATAATAGCATTTTATTCTATGCTTTAAAGGAATCTTCCTTCCCAAAATATACCGTGACATAATTTTTGAATTTTCCGTGTAGAAAGTATCTTTTAACATATCTCATAGTTGTCAATATAATGTAGTGTAGTCTAAAAAGACATAATAACGTTAGAGATAATTTCAGCATGAAAAAGATTGAAGCCATCATAAAACCTTTCAAACTTGATGAAGTGAAAGAAGCGCTTCAAAAAATTGGATTACATAGTATTACAGTTTGGTTGTCAAAAAGGGCATACAGAACTTTATCGTGGTGCTAAATATGTTATTGATTTTCTACCTAAAGTAAAAATTGAAATTGTTATTGCCGATGAAAAACTAGAACAAGCCATTGACACAATACGTAAAGCAGCGCAAACAAAGCATATTGGAGATGGAAAAATATTTGTTTCTTCCATTGATCATGCCATTCGTATCGGCACAGGTAAATCCGGAATCGATGCGCTTTAACAGCTACAAAGTTTTTCACCTTTTTTATCTACCTCAGTCCAATAAGGAAATGGAATATGACAACTGCATCAGACATTCTTAAACAAAT
>NZ_JBHIRE010000315.1:0-725 GCF_042196885.1 Bartonella sp. AA86SXKL
TGTTCCATCACAGGATATGGTTCTTGGTCTTTACTATCTTTCGATTGTTTCTGAAAAAGAACCGGGCGAGGGGATGGTTTTTTCCGATATAGGCGAACTTCATCACGCCTTGGAAAATAAGGTTGTAACTCTTCACACGAAGATCAAAGGCCGCGTTAAAAATATCGATAAGGATGGAAAAGAAGTTGCTAAGCTTTATGATACAACACCTGGTCGTTTGATTATTGGGGAGCTTTTACCGAAAAATCCAAGTATCTCCTTTGATATTGTTAATCAAGAAATGACTAAAAAGAACATTTCTAAAATGATTGACCAAGTTTATCGACACTGTGGGCAAAAAGAAACGGTTATTTTTTGTGACCGTATTATGCAGCTTGGCTTTTCTCATGCTTGTCGTGCGGGAATATCATTTGGTAAGGACGATATGCTTATTCCTGATAGCAAGTTGCGTTTGGTTGCAGAAACGGAAGCTTTGGCTAAAGAGTATGAACAACAATATAATGATGGTCTCATTACACAAGGTGAAAAATATAACAAAGTTGTAGATGCTTGGGGTAAATGTACGGATCGTGTTGCCGACGAAATGATGAAACGTATTCAAGCTGTCGAATTTGATCCTAAAACAGGTCGTCAGCGGCCAATGAATTCGATCTATATGATGTCACATTCTGGTGCGCGTGGTTCTGCTAACCAGATGAAACAGTTGGCTGGTATGCGTGGGTTGA
>NZ_JBHIRE010000316.1:0-721 GCF_042196885.1 Bartonella sp. AA86SXKL
AATTCGTCCTATTGTTGAAAGGTTAGTTACGCTTGGTAAACGCGGAGGTTTGCATGCCCGTCGACAAGCAATAGCTTCACTTCGTGATGCAGGGAAAGTTGCAAAGTTATTCGATACCCTTGCTCCTCGTTATGCGTCGCGCAATGGTGGATATTTGCGTATTATGAAAGCAGGTTTTCGTACTGGCGATAATGCGCCCATGGCTGTTATAGAATTTGTTGATCGTGATGTTGATGCGAAGGGCGCTGTAGATCGTGTGCGTACAGAAAGTTCTGCAAATGAAAAAGAAGCTTCTTCATGAAAATAGAGCGTTTTCTTTCTGTTAAATTTTAGAAAGCCGCCTTTCCAGGGCGGTTTTTTTTGTGACCACTTTGAAGATAATTTTACTCAAAAAGGAAATAAAGTGAAAAGATTACAATATATTGAATTATATGATTTTTATAATATTTATTGCTCAAATGGTTGTTTTTCTTCTTCATTATAAATATTAATGAATGTTTTTAGCTTATGCAATATGAGAGGTTTTCTTATATCCTATTAATGTTAAAGAGTAGGCTAGTTGTTAGTTTTTTTAAGGAGAAAGTCATGAGGTATTCTTTTGTAGGGTGGTTTTTTTGGGCGATTATGGCACAGATATCATTTCATTGTGCTTATGCTGAAATTCCACAAACACAAAAAGAAATCACTCTTTCATTTGCTCCTTTAGTTAAAAAGACTATTC
>NZ_JBHIRE010000317.1:0-720 GCF_042196885.1 Bartonella sp. AA86SXKL
CTTTTTCGTTTAGCCGTTCAGGGAGCATGTCTCTAAATAACATCTTTTTATAATTAATAGGCTTATAACGCTTAATTATTTTAAGATTTTTTTCATGTATTTTTCTATTTCCCTTTATGGTCCTAAATTACGGTCTTGTTAAAAGGTGTGATCTTATGGGCATTTCATCCACGAATAAATGCATCAAATGCAATCCAAAATTGTTTTTGGTAACTTTCTTCATGCATGATGGTATCAAGTTCGGCACCTGTAATTGTAATACTGTCTGTCAGATGCGTATATTGGCATAATTGTCGTATTTCAATGTTATTGGCTATATTGTTTTGGTTGGCAAGAATAAACAATGTTGGAATTTCTAAATGCCCATTAAGGATATTTTTTTTCACGCTATCAATTGCATTGAGTACTGATGCCATCCATCGAGATGTCGGACGTTTTATAAGAAAATCAGAGGATAAAGCTGCTTCATTGATGCGCATAAATTGCGTACTTTTTTGTTTTAATTTTTCCCCACCTTTCGCTGGTAAAAATCCAAGACCGATATCAGAAAGAAGTTGTGTTAATTTATGTTGAAAGCTATTTGTTTTATTGCCAAATGGAGCAAAAAGGGGAGAAATGCAGAGCATTTTATTAAACTTATGGTTAATGAGATCCAATCCGCTAAGTGCTATCAGTCCCCCCATGCCATAAGTTAGCATGTAGTAAGGTGGTGGACAATTA
>NZ_JBHIRE010000318.1:0-284 GCF_042196885.1 Bartonella sp. AA86SXKL
CGTCATGCAGATCAAATGGTACGAGGTGTCGTTCATTTGCCTAATGGAACTGGACGTAATGTTCGAGTGGCTGTTTTTGCACGTGGGGATAAAGCTGAGGAAGCTAAGACTGCTGGTGCGGATATTGTAGGTGCTGAAGATTTATTTGAAAGCATTAATGGTGGGGCTATTGATTTTGATCGTTGTATTGCAACACCAGATATGATGCCTCTTGTTGGGCGTCTTGGTAAGATTCTGGGGCCACGAAATTTGATGCCGAATCCAAAAGTTGGTACTGTGACACT
>NZ_JBHIRE010000318.1:348-719 GCF_042196885.1 Bartonella sp. AA86SXKL
GGTGCTGTTGAGTTTCGCGTTGAAAAAGCTGGTATTGTGCATGCTGGTATCGGTAAGGCTTCTTTTGGAGTTGAGAAGATAGTAGAGAATATTAAAGCTTTTGCTAGTGCAGTTATTAAAGCTAAGCCGCAAGGTGCAAAAGGTGAATATATTAAGCGTGTTGCAGTTTCTTCTACTATGGGGGTTGGAATTAAAGTTGATCCTGCGACTGTTCGTTCAGAGTAGGTATGAGCAGATTTATCATTTTATTTTGGGGTATGTGAATATCAGAAATATATTTCAGGTGTCGGTTTTTATCGACATTTTGCTATCTAAGCTTTATTGAGCTTGGGTTATAACGGAAGAAATTCCGGACTATCCTGTCCGAGATT
>NZ_JBHIRE010000319.1:0-448 GCF_042196885.1 Bartonella sp. AA86SXKL
ATGCAAAAATTAAACTCCCCTCCTGAAGATATAGCGGAATTAGCTACAGAGCTTTATGGAAAGTTACAAGAGCTTGTTTAAAACAAGAAACACAGCTAAAAATTCAGAGCTTACCTTGCCACTTCTAAAATTGCATTTAAAAGGTCAAATTGAAGCTGAAAAAGCATATCTAATAACTATACAAAATTCAGCTTGATTATCCATTTAAAATGAAAGTGTGTATCTTTTTTGTCATTTTGGGTTGATTTTGCAGCAATTTAAACTCTTTATTTCATTTTTTCAAAGGTAGTTTTCTGGGGTTTCACAGACTTTTTAAAATTCTTCGAAGACCTTTCAAAGCCTTCTCTCATTTTTACCAGGAAATCCTCATTTTTGCAATTTTTAGCTGTGAGAATCTGTTTTGGTAAAACTCTCATTTAATGGTAGAAAATATTCCTAAAAACAATAA
>NZ_JBHIRE010000319.1:477-717 GCF_042196885.1 Bartonella sp. AA86SXKL
TTTATCTAATCTTACCTTTTTCCGTTTATTACAAAGCTTGATATCAAACGGCAAGTCTTTTATGCGGATAGAGTTTTTTATTGCTAAAAAGCATTTCTAATTGTTTTGTTATGGCGCCGGCAAGTTCTTCGGCATTCATAATTGTTACAGCGCGTTGATAATAGCGTGTAACATCGTGACCAATGCCAATGGCTATAAGTTCTATAGGCGAATGTGTTTGAATTTCCTGAATCACCGCGC
>NZ_JBHIRE010000320.1:0-717 GCF_042196885.1 Bartonella sp. AA86SXKL
GATTGGATTTGAGTACAGATGAGATTGAACATTGTTCAATGTTTTTGGTCTTATTTTTACTAAACTTTGATGAAACAATTTATTTCCTGGAAATTGTCTTGTATGAATTTTATAATTGTAATTCATCACTCTAAAAGGGGACAAATATTTGTCTATGAAAAATGAAAACAGCAAAAGTTTTTTAGCAATAAAGCTTTTGTATGTGCGCATTTTGATGTGGTGTATCCTCTTTTTTGAGCGGATATGGGTACGGTTGTTGCCGTTTTTTCTCGTTCTCAGTCTCTTTTGTTCGCTTAGTTGGTTGGGTGTTTTTGGTATTCTGGGATATTGGCCCCATTTACTTTTACTTGGCCTTATCTTTTTTTCTGCTGTGGGAAGTTTGTTTTTTCTTGTCAGCTTTCGGTTGCCTACTTTCAAGGAAGTTAATCGACGTCTTGAACAAGAAAATGGCCTCAAAAATCAGCCTTTAAGCGTTCAAGCAGATCATTTATGTCCTGAAGATGATGAAGATTTTCATGAAATTATTTGGCGCGAACATCAACGTCGTATGGCCAAACAATTATACCATCTAAAAACTGGGGTTGCTTATCCTAATAGTGCGGCTTGGGATCCCTTGGCTCTTAGGACTGTATGTATTCTCCTTTGTGTCTGTGCTTTTAGTTTTTCTTTTGGCTCTTTAGGAGGGCGTTTAGTAGATGCGTTTGATTTACGTCCTCT
>NZ_JBHIRE010000321.1:0-716 GCF_042196885.1 Bartonella sp. AA86SXKL
CTTATACAACACGTGTTGGAGAAGGGCCGTTTCCGACAGAGCAGATAAATGATATTGGCGAATTTCTTGGAATACGTGGGCATGAATTTGGCGTTGTTACTGGTCGAAAACGTCGATGTGGCTGGTTTGACGCTGTCTTAGTCCGTCAAATGGTAACGATTTGTGGTGTTCAGGGTATAGCATTGACAAAGCTTGATGTTTTGGATGGTTTGGATGAAATTAAAGTCTGTGTTGGTTATGAACTTGATGGGAAAAGAATTGATTATTTACCCTCTTCCATGGGAGCACAATCCCGTGTAAAGCCTATTTATGAGACATTAGAAGGTTGGAAGCAAGCAACAGCGCATGCGTTGAAGTGGGAAGATTTACCAGTACAAGCTATCAAATATATACGCTATATTGAAGAATTGATCGGTACGCAGGTGGCTTTATTATCCACGAGCCCTGAGCGTGAAGATACTATCCTTATTACGGATCCTTTTGCAAATTAATCATTATTTTTAGATTTCCGTATAGTTTTTCGGTTTTTTCTATGTTTCTCTAAGAAGAGAGACTTAAGAATGAAGGAGAAAAAGCTGCAAAAGAGCATTGTTTATTTTTCATATTCATTTTAAACTATTCCGATAGTTGTATCAATATTAAGTGATCATCAATTTAGACAGCTAAAATAAAAGCGTTTTTAGCTTTACGGCTGGGGTTTCTTTCCTCAGTTTGAG
>NZ_JBHIRE010000322.1:0-714 GCF_042196885.1 Bartonella sp. AA86SXKL
CATGTTATGATCATGGCTGCTGTAACCGCAAATGGAAAAACCGTCCTCGAAAATGCTGCTTGTGAACCTGAAGTGACAAACCTTGTTCAAGCCCTTAATGCAATGGGCGCAAAAATAACCGGTGAAGGAACAACAATTCTTACCATCGAAGGCGTTCAAAAACTTAACGGAGCAAGAATATCTGTCATCCCTGACCGAATTGAAGCCGGAACTTATGCAATGGCTGTTGCTATGACTGGGGGGGATGTGATGCTCAAAAATGCTAACCCTCACCATCTTACACAAGTGCTTGAGATCCTCCAAAAAACTGGACTTGATATCGAAATCAAACCTCAAGGAATTCATCTTAAAAGAAATTTACGCCAAACAAAAATAATGCCCGTTGATATTAAAACAGGTCCTTATCCGGCTTTTCCAACGGATCTCCAAGCCCAATTCATGGCTCTGATGACCCGCGCTCAGGGAATCTCTCATATTACCGAAACAATTTTCGAAAATCGCTTTATGCATGTGCAGGAACTCAATCGTTTGGGTGCGAAAATAAAGCTCGATGGTCAGACGGCAACCGTCTTTGGAACAGAGCACCTACAAGGTGCGCCGGTAATGGCAACCGATTTGCGTGCTTCTGTCTCTCTTGTGATTGCTGCACTCGCTGCAAAGGGAAAAACGACCGTTAATCGCGTGTATCATCTTGATCGTGGGTTTGAAAGGTTG
>NZ_JBHIRE010000323.1:0-274 GCF_042196885.1 Bartonella sp. AA86SXKL
AGGTTGGTGAGACGCTTTTTGATTATTGCTTTTGTGGGGGGAGGGATTGTGGAGAGATTTCTGGAGAGGATGGGTTCTACTGGGAGGGACGTACATAAAAAATGCTCAGCGTAAATTAAAGCTGAAGAACATTCTCTCATATTAAACTTTTCCTGTTTTCTAAAAACAGAAATAAAACTTTACAAAGATAATGATGAAGGCACTGCTGGAAGTAACGGTGAACTTTAGTCACAAAAAAACTTATACCGCACGTGTCATTAAATACGATTTTCTC
>NZ_JBHIRE010000323.1:352-714 GCF_042196885.1 Bartonella sp. AA86SXKL
TCCGCTGGTTTTGTAATAGAGTGTGCCGTTTTATTCGGAAGTTATTTCGAATACGAATAAGAAGCACTTTTTCATCTTTCTTCAGTTTATAGTGTGGCTTTTGGGTGATTTTGGAGGCTAGTGAAGCGCTTTTCGATTATTACTTGTGTGAGTGCGGGGTGCCGGTGGAGAGATTTTCGAGGAGTTGGCTTCTGGTGTTGTTGGTTGGTTTTCTTTGTGGACAGAGTGAGAGGGACAATGGGTTTGGAGAGTGGGGGTAACGAGTGTGTTAAAGAGGGGTTAAGGATGATGAGGCTGGATGCCCATTTCCGTTTGCTGCTTTTGTCGTGCTTGGTGCTGATAGAGAGATTTGTGAGGAAATG
>NZ_JBHIRE010000324.1:0-378 GCF_042196885.1 Bartonella sp. AA86SXKL
ACAGTGTATACAGTTTGAAGCGTTGATAACATAAGTTGTTTGATCATGATGGTTTAACCATTCATAGACAGCAGCAGGACAATAGCGGGTGGAAGGGCCTGCATAAATTGCATATTCAGAGTCTTTTTGTTTTTCTAATGAAGATATTTTTAAATGACATGGTTGATTTTCCTCATGGTGCGTATTGGAAAGTGCAACACTGGAAAGGTGATCAAAGGTGACGATACCATCGGGTTTTGGATAAGCAATGGGTTTAAATTTTTCTGCTGGTTCAAGACATGCATAGTCTGCTTTTCCATGGGAGAGTGTTTTAAATAAAGAAAAGCCAAAAAGCTGTTGCCACCACATATCAAAGCCAGCAAGTTTAATTCCGTATTT
>NZ_JBHIRE010000324.1:475-714 GCF_042196885.1 Bartonella sp. AA86SXKL
ATTTCTTTGACTTCATCATGGGCACGGCCTTGCGCAAGAGCTATAGCAATCTTCTCGGCTGCTAATATGCCAGATAAGATGGCGTTATGTGAGCCTTTGATACGAGGAATATTGACAAAACCGGCAGAACAGCCAATAAGTGCGCCTCCCGGAAAGGTCAGTTTTGGTACAGATTGCCATCCTCCTTCGCTAATAACACGTGCACCATAGGAAAGGCGTTTTGCGCCTTTGAAGATTTC
>NZ_JBHIRE010000325.1:0-712 GCF_042196885.1 Bartonella sp. AA86SXKL
GGGAGCCCTTGCAAATAACTCACATCAAAGGTCCAAGTCCCCCCCAACATCTGGCGCGAATGCGAAATGCCAAAATTGGCGACACTATATTGACGGCTGCCCACTTCAATCTTATTGCCAAGAAGGTAATTGTTGGTTCTTTTATAAGAAAGGCCTAAATTCAAGGTTGTAAGGGAAACACTATCACGGTAAAGAACCCTGCTTGTACTGGCGTGTAACTCACTGGAATCCCCCGTCGTCTCAATATCGGTAAAATTGCCAGGGATTATGCTTTGGTAATTATAAACAGTGCCATTCAATCCAAAGGTCCAATAACCGTACGGAATACTCACACTCGCTGAAATGTTATTGCTATGTCCTTCTTGCTTGCTCCCACCCCAATAATCTGTCTGACTGCGTTGATAGTTAAAATCCCACGCATCATTCATCCCTAAAATATTTTCTACCCTCAAGCCCGCACTATAACGCGCATAACCCGTGGAAGATTGTCCCATATTGTCATGAGAAACAGTAACCTTGAAAGTTTTATCGGGATGATTGTTAATATTGACAATGGTGCTCCCTTCTTCACGCCCTGGAAGAAGTTCGCTTTGAGCGTGCGCTGAACTCAAACGGTTGATCTGATCAAGCCCCTGTTCAATATCGCGCATGTTCAGAACATGACCTTGAAGCCCAGGAAAAGCACTCCATACAACATTATTATAACGAGACG
>NZ_JBHIRE010000326.1:0-240 GCF_042196885.1 Bartonella sp. AA86SXKL
TCAATTTGAGCGCCCATTTCCCATAATGTTTCGATAAGCCCCATTCGAGAGTTGTTAATAAGAACATTTTCAATAGTGATATCAGAGTCTTCTATGAGAAGAGCTGCGACAATAGGAAAAGCTGCAGAAGAGGGATCACCTGGAATATGAATTGTTTGTCCAGTCAGGTGTGGGTGACCATTTAGATGAATAAAACGCGTTCCTTCTGCATTTTTTTCTATTTCAAGTTTAGCACCGAAC
>NZ_JBHIRE010000326.1:339-712 GCF_042196885.1 Bartonella sp. AA86SXKL
GATTTAACTTGAGCAGAAGCCACAGGAATACGGTAGCAAATTGGGTTAGTCATTTTCGGACCATAAAGTGTTAAAGGGAGATAGTTGCCATGGGTTGCTTCAATTTCCACACCCATTAATTGCAGTGGATCAAGAATACGTGCCATTGGGCGTTTGGAAAGAGAGGCATCACCAATAAAGGTCGTTTTCATATGGTAAGGTCCAACCATTCCCATAACCAGGCGTGCACCTGTTCCCGCATTTCCGAAATCTAAAGGTTTTTGTGCGGCTAACAAGCAGCCATTTCCGGTTCCTCGAATAATCCAGAGATCATCTTTTTTAATAATACAGGCGCCCAGAGCTTGCATGGCAGCAGCTGTATTGAAAACATCGT
>NZ_JBHIRE010000327.1:0-711 GCF_042196885.1 Bartonella sp. AA86SXKL
TTTTGGATCATAGCTAATGTACCATCGATATGTGCTTGAAGATCTGCAATGTCTTTCAGTTTTTCTTTTGTTTGAAGTTCATTGAATAGTTTTCTGAGGTATTGAAAACGACTTTCTACATTTTGAAAAGTTTTTAAAGTTACAGCTTTATCTATAATCGATACATTTTGT
Source organism: Bartonella sp. AA86SXKL (assembly GCF_042196885.1). Classification (NCBI taxonomy): domain Bacteria; kingdom Pseudomonadati; phylum Pseudomonadota; class Alphaproteobacteria; order Hyphomicrobiales; family Bartonellaceae; genus Bartonella; species Bartonella sp. AA86SXKL. The sequence continues at coordinate 172 of NZ_JBHIRE010000327.1, forward strand.
AAACGCCCAAAAAGAAGTTTACCGAGTTGATCAAAAGACTGAGAATATCTGTTTTCATCATTCAAGACCTCTTGATATGACTTCCCTGAAAGCTTACTACCTTTATAGAGCAATTCTGGCTTTTTAAGAAAAAAATTAGAAAAGTCTATTTGTTTCGGGGCTGTTCTCTGATCCTTTGTTATAGCCTGATAGGCATTTTCTATTTGTGAAAGTTGTTCTTTTTTCAACTCAAGGTGTTTTGTTAGCAACGCAATAATTTTCAGATATTGTTCTGATAGAGCAGGTTGTGTCGGTGGAGAAGATTGTGTCGGTGAAGCAGGTTGTGGCCGTGGGGCAGATGGTGAGTCTACAGTTGGATCCTTAGGTGGTTTTGGGGGTTCGAAACTTACGCCTACATCTGCATTTGCTGGAGCTAGATTCAGTATTCCCAAAAGGGTAACCATTCCTACTATAATAAATTGCTTTTTCATCTGTCTCCTCGCTTGATTTCGGCAGGGATTGTTTTATTAATAGGCACGCGGTTCCTATCATTGGGCTGTT
>NZ_JBHIRE010000328.1:0-239 GCF_042196885.1 Bartonella sp. AA86SXKL
ATCTTCGCGAATAGCGGTCTTATGCACCGTACTCAGTTAATTCTTTTTACTTTCAGCTGTAACTGTTGCATTTTCCAGTAGTCCACAAGGAATGGCTTGGTGCATGCGCGCTTCTGCAATATTCATTATCCAAGCACGATAACTATAAAGACCAATAAAGTCTAACTGATCACCAGGATACAAATCTTTCTTAGCAACGGCACAGACTTCCACTACAGGGTGGTTTAGTGGTGCCATAT
>NZ_JBHIRE010000328.1:372-711 GCF_042196885.1 Bartonella sp. AA86SXKL
ATACGTTCCCGTAGACGTGGGTGTGCTATTTCTGCAATGACAAAAACACCTGGGGAAACGCCTGGACCTATTGAATAATCCACAACGCCACATTGCTCTAAAATACCACCATCCTGTTTAGGAATAAGTATTTTGTTTAAATCTTTTAGCGCCGCTTGTGGGCCATGCATTCCTGGGCAATCAGGGAGAAGCCCCGTTGCATTTGCAATAGCTGCCATTTCAACCATCGTTTTGGAACCATCAATAAATTCAACCAACATACGCACATTCATGTTACGTCGTAGTGCTTCTTCTTCATAAGTATCAGGTGTGGCATCGAAGATAAGTGGATTGTTTTTG
>NZ_JBHIRE010000329.1:0-711 GCF_042196885.1 Bartonella sp. AA86SXKL
AGAAGCGAATGACTTACTATCGAAACAGGATTTTACACGATTGGAGCCATTTGAAATCGAACTTTTGCAATTTAAACGTGAGAGAAAAATTCTTGAATTTTTGGAAAAATGCGTACTGTATAAACGCAACATCATTATTGCAGGAAAAACAGGATCAGGTAAAACAACATTTGCTCGTTCTTTAATCGAAAAGGTGCCTGTAGAAGAGCGTATTATTACAATTGAAGATGTTCATGAGCTTTTTTTACCAAATCATCCCAACCATGTGCATATGATTTATGGTGACAATATGGGTCGTGTTTCCGCTGAAGAATGTTTAGATGCGTGTATGCGTCAATCGCCTGACCGTATTTTTCTCGCTGAGCTACGTGGTAATGAGGCCTGGGAATATCTCAATTCATTGAACACCGGTCATCCTGGATCAATTACCACAACACATGCGAACAATGCTTTGCAAACATTTGAACGTTGTGCCACATTAATCAAAAGATCAGAAGTTGGCCGTCTACTCGATATAGAGATGATAAGGATGGTACTCTACAGCACAATTGATGTGGTGTTGTTCTTTAAGGATAGAAAGCTTTCTGAAATTTTTTACGACCCGATTTTTTCTAAATCAAAGATAGCTTAAACTAGGTTATTGCCTCAGCAATATCAGAGCTTTCAAAAAAGCCGCAAAGTTTTTTTGCGGCTTTTGCTTTTTTAATGAAG
>NZ_JBHIRE010000330.1:0-711 GCF_042196885.1 Bartonella sp. AA86SXKL
CCTATGATATTGTCTCAAAAAGTACAAGCTTGCACAAAACTGAAAAATAGTTTGAAAGGTGATTAATATCCGTCAAAGGTAAACTCTATCTCATCTTTTTGCGATACTGCTCAAAAACGAAATCCATAGAAGCCCACACATCACATTTATCATGACTTGACATATCCTGTTAAGCTCATTGAACAATCCATTTGAAATATCAAGGCATATAATATATTGATTTACAATAATAATTTATCATTTTTCAACTTGAATGACAACGCCGAATATCGTAAGATTCTCTCATATTAAATCAGTTAAAATTACTTGCTTACCCATCATAAGCGAGGCTGTCGTGTGAATAAAAACACTTAAAAGAAAGAGATAAAAATACCTCTTATGAACTGTCTCAAGTGCCAAAGGCTGATGCAACATTTTGAGCTGGAAAATAGAATGATGGTGCCGGTTTGTTCCTTTATAAGCGTAAAGAGGGTAGTGCTCAATGGCTTTTACGCTATATGCCATTCACGGGTGCCGTCGCAAAATGGGCTTAGGTGCCTGCCTTAAGAGATATTTCTTTAAAACAAGCACATAAATCTACAATCCAATGTATTTTGTTTTGCATTGAGGGGCGTAACCCTATTAAAGAACGCAAAAGACTCAAAAATCCCTAAAAAACTGTTTTTCACAAAATGAATTCTTCATTTAAATCAAATATTACGCACAGCACCT
>NZ_JBHIRE010000331.1:0-710 GCF_042196885.1 Bartonella sp. AA86SXKL
AAGCAAAACAGCAACGTTATAACGACGCGGCATAAAAAGAAAACCTTGTCACGTAAGGACGGACAAGGCTTTCTCAAGCTCATCAAACCTGGTGCTTTATTTGGTGTAAATTCAAGGCTTTCTCTGCTGAAGCAAGACTTAAGGCTGGCATTCAAGTTGTTCTGAATGTTTTTTACAATAAGGGCTATTTAAGCGTCTCTCAACACTTCGCTGAGGCGTGATAGAACCACTAAGAGGATACACCGGAATCCTATCATCTTGACAATTTTCACACCACTTTCCATTTTCACTTCTATAGTGGAAGCCAGATTGAAGCATACAAGTATGAATTATTGCCCATTCACCGAAACCTAATCCACTATTTTCTGTATCGGCATTATAAGGAGTTGGCTTACCACACTCTAACAATGCTTTTGCTACTTCAGTAGAATCTGCATCTGGCTTTTGCCATATAACAAAGTATTTTGAAGGAGGCTTTGAGTCACATCCAGCGATACTTAACAAAGCCATGCAACTCAACAGTTTTAAGATTTTCTTCATTTTTCCCCTCTTTCAATGGATTTATTTACGATAAAACAGAGCTCATAAACCTGTTGATATTTCCTGTCACCGCTGCTTAAAACAACGGTGAACAATATTGAGATGATTGGTTGAGAAAACAATCCCACCATTCCAAGCGAAGGCAAGGATGGCGGATTGTTGATCATCAC
>NZ_JBHIRE010000332.1:0-710 GCF_042196885.1 Bartonella sp. AA86SXKL
TGTACAGCTTGTTTCTGAGAGAGCATCCGTGTAAAGTCATAATGAAAGTGAAGAACAAAAGATAAGACCAAGAGCATACTTGAACATTTTTCGCAAGTGCACTCCTATTCCCCAAAATGGCAATTTTTTATTCTTTACCATTATTGCATTTTTATCTAAAAAAAATCGTAGTTATCTTCATCAATAGTGTATGAAAATTGCGTTGTTTTTTACATTCATAATTTCAATCTATACTTCCTTATGCTTGGCAAAAATTACCATCCTTAAATAGTCGCAAAGTTTTGCATTGAATGATTATGCCACATTGCATGAACAGAAAAATGCTTTTGTCAATGCGTAACGAATATGATTATTGAAACAATTTTCCTCCCTTATTCAACATTGTTTAAGCATGTTTTACATTCATAAAATCCTTAAAATACGTATTTTCGTTTAACAGGAAAAATCCGTACGATATCTGATCGCTACAGCTAAAAATCTGCCATTACAACAAAATCGACCAAGATTATGATACGAAAAATAATCCGGCGACAAATAGACACGGCCCACCAAAAATTTTTGATAAGCAAATTCTTTTGGTGACTCACCATTCTTGTTTGACGCAAAGAATTCTTAAGATTAATCAAACAAGCTGATAAATTGACCGAACCCACTTCAATCAAACGGGCTCAATCAACTGCATTTGCAAAAGCAAAGCAGTCTGCCCGGTG
>NZ_JBHIRE010000333.1:0-709 GCF_042196885.1 Bartonella sp. AA86SXKL
TATTATTGATGATAAACTATCGTTCCTTTTTGTCTTTTGCAGTAATTTTTGCTCTAATGACAACCATGCAAATCAGTGTAACCACCGTTTTAGCTAGTGGAGTTAAACCAGTTTCGACTGTTGATATGGCCGAGCTTCTTAAATCAGGCAAGGTTAAGGATAGGTTTGAGGGAGAGGAAAACGCACCAGTAACAATTGTTGAATATGCTTCATTAACGTGTGTTCATTGTGCACATTTTTATAATGATGTACTTCCTCAAATTCGTAAAAAATATATCAAAACGGGAAAAGTGAAGCTTATCTTCCGAGATTTTGCTTTTGATTCTCGTGCAACGGCAGGCTTTATGTTGGCGCGCTGTGCACCAGAAGATCGTTATTTTCCTTTGATAGAAGTTTTATTTCAAAAACAGTCTGAGTGGGTCTGGGCGAGAGATGCTGTGACGCCGTTGAAGAAAATTGGCTTAATGGCAGGTTTTACCGATGAAAGTTTTAATGCTTGTCTGAAAAATCAGTCCATTTTAGATGAAGTAAATGCATCTTTTGAGCGTGGAAAAGAACTTGGTGTCAATGCAACACCTACTTTTTTTATTAATGGTAATAAATATGAAGGTGCGATGTCAGTAGAAGCCTTCTTTTCAGTGATTGACAGTTTTCTTAAAAACTAAATCTTTTTTTCAGAAGATGGGTATTGATATTTGTGATCGTTGCT
>NZ_JBHIRE010000334.1:0-708 GCF_042196885.1 Bartonella sp. AA86SXKL
AAGTTGACAAAGTTATTTTTGGTCAAAATCATGTGATTGAATACGCTTTAACAAGCATTTTAGCTGGAGGACACGCCCTTCTCGTTGGTGTTCCAGGACTTGCTAAGACGCGTCTTGTTGAAACGTTAGGAATAGTATTGGGGCTTGATGAAAAACGCATTCAATTTACGCCTGACTTGATGCCATCGGACATTATTGGTTCTGAAATTATGGATTCAGATAAAAGTGGTAAACGCTCTTTCCGCTACCTTCAAGGCCCTATTTTCACCCAACTTCTTATGGCCGATGAAATCAATCGTGCCTCTCCGCGCACGCAATCAGCGCTTTTACAAGCTATGCAAGAATATCATGTTACCGTTGCAGGCACCCGTTATGATTTACCACAACCTTTTCATGTTCTTGCAACCCAAAACCCTCTTGAACAAGAAGGAACTTATCCACTTCCTGAAGCCCAACTAGATCGCTTTTTGATGCAAATCGATATTGATTATCCTGATCTCACCACAGAAAGGCGTATTATTCTAGACACAACAGGAGGAAAAAACCAAAATGCAAAACCGGTTCTATCAACAAAAACGCTACAAAAAATTCAAAAAATTGTCCGCAAAATGCCTATCTCTGAAAATGTTGTCGAAGCCATTTTAAAGCTAGTCCGTTCGGCTCGCCCTCATAAAGAAAATAGCCTAGCAAACACTTATGTTGCATGGG
>NZ_JBHIRE010000335.1:0-706 GCF_042196885.1 Bartonella sp. AA86SXKL
AGAAATGATTTTTTGAGTCAAAAATATGATGCAGAAATTTATTTGAAACGTGAAGATTTAACACCAGTGCGATCATATAAGATTCGCGGTGCTTTTAATTTTGTATCAGAAATGCTTGTGCAGATATCTCAAGATTCTGCGTTCGTTTGTGCATCAGCGGGGAATCATGCGCAAGGTGTTTCTTTTGTTTGTCGCTATTTTAAACGCAAAGGCGTGATTTTTATGCCTGTGATGACGCCGCAACAGAAAATTGATAAGACACGCATTTTTGGTGAAGAGTTTGTTGATATTCGTTTAGTTGGTGAAACATTTGATCAATGTTATGCGGCTGCACAATCTTTTGTCTCACAAAGTGGTGGCGTCATGGCTCCACCCTTTGACGATATTCGCATTATTACAGGGCAAGCTACAATTCTTAGTGAGACTGTTTTACAATGGAAAAAACTCAATGGAGAGCGCGCGCCAGATTTAATCATTGTCGCTGTAGGTGGTGGTGGTTTGGCTAGTGGAGTGAGTAAGTTTTTACATGAATATGGTTGGAAAACAGAGATTCGTTTTGTTGAACCGCAAGGTGCGGCGAGTTTGCTTGCTTGTTTGAAGAGTGGAAAACGTGTCAAACTTGAAAATATCGATACATTTGTAGATGGTGCTGCTGTGGCGGAAATTGGTGCGTTAAATTATACAATGCTTAAGCAATTTTCACCTG
>NZ_JBHIRE010000336.1:0-357 GCF_042196885.1 Bartonella sp. AA86SXKL
CCCCTAACCCATCAGTTTTCTCCGCTAATTGACTTATTATACGGTCAAGCTTGGTTTCATCTTTCTTAACAGTCAGCGCATAAGAATGCTCCCCCCGAGCATTTTTAACAAAACGCCCATAAGTGTAAATCGCTAACATAGACGCAATAAAAAAAAATATGATAAAACTGATAACAATCTGTAACAGAGTCAAAGAGAATCAACTTTCTATTTTTAAGCTATCACACTATTCTAGATAGGAACCAAAACAACTAAAACCAATAAAATCAATGATTCTACCTTAATCGTGCAAAAGGTAGAATGTCACTTCTTGCTTAAGAGAATATAAACCCAACATCAATGATTCCAGAATTTTAG
>NZ_JBHIRE010000336.1:392-706 GCF_042196885.1 Bartonella sp. AA86SXKL
CATCTTAAATCAAATTGCGCTAAAGTCAGGAAAATTGAAACAAGAAAAAAGCTAAAAACAATTGATCAAATAAAATCTAAACTCATTGTGTTTACAAAATTATCCTCAACCCTAAGCTCTGTAATAAATGACATTCTTTTTAAACGCTTAAATTCCTCTGTTGTCTTCATCAGAAACTTCTACACTTTTTTACATCATATTTCTCGTGAATAGAGATTCGTCATGGATTTTACTTCCGTTCTTGGCTTTTTTGTACCTTTAATGCCTCTGTTTTTCGATAAAGCGTAGAACGTCCGATATGCAGACGACGAGCA
>NZ_JBHIRE010000337.1:0-368 GCF_042196885.1 Bartonella sp. AA86SXKL
AAGGTAAAGGGGAGGGCAGAAAATAGCGAATGGCACAGCCCATCCAAAAGTAATTGGGTCTGTCAGTAAAGCATTACACAGCCACCAAAAACCAAAAATAAAATAACCAAAGCCAAAGGTTCCACAGCTTAAAGCGTAGATCAGAAGGCATTTTCTATTGTTTTGAAGAGCACTGATTTTATCAAGTAAAACAATGAAGACAGGAAAAGTTAAAAAACAGAGAGGTGTTAAATAAAAGGGCGGAAGTGCAAAGGATGTCAATGCACCACATAAAAACAACACCCCTTGCCGTTTCCAACCAGTGAGGGAAAACAAGGACATCTTGACACTGTTTAAAAACACGAAGTTACTCTTCGGAGATGACATTT
>NZ_JBHIRE010000337.1:474-704 GCF_042196885.1 Bartonella sp. AA86SXKL
CCTGGCACCGCTTCAATGATTTCACCTTTTGCGGGAATGCGATCAAGAATAGAAACAATCAAACCACCGATGGTATCGACTTCATCACCATATTCCCCTACAATAAAATCAGGACCGAGAGCTTTCTCCACATCTTCTAGTTCAGTTCTCGCATCAACAAGCCATTTATTATTGGGTTCGCGCACGATAGCATTGTCAACATGATCATGTTCATCTTCGATATCACCAAC
>NZ_JBHIRE010000338.1:0-704 GCF_042196885.1 Bartonella sp. AA86SXKL
TAAATCCTAAGATAAGAAGACACAATGTTATACCGATTAACCAAGGCAAAACGGCACTGCTTATTTTCATGAAACGGGTAAAACTTGCAGGAAGCGTGTTCATTTTATGTGTGTGAAATGTTTCATTCATGAAATTTATAATAGGCAGAGTTTTGTTGTGCAGCAATCATCTTTTATTATTCTGATAAAAGTTTGAGTGTTATAGCTGCAATAAAGGAGCTAAAAAGACTCAAAAGAAGTGAAAAACCGATAAGAAGAGTCAAAGAAGTGAGAAAAGAGACATTTGGGTTTGTTGGAGCTGTAGCAGCGGAAACGCCAAAAATCATGATTGGAATAATCCACGGTAAGATTATGATAAAAATGAGAAGAGTACTATGCAACAATGATGTTGCAAGAGCAGCTCCGATAGCGCCAATAAAAATAATAGCTGGTGTTCCACATAAGAGAGTGAGTATTGTTGTAGAAGTTATTATTGCATCTAAATGGAGCATGAATGCTAAAAAAGGAGTGGCAAAAATAAGAGGAAGCATTGTTCCTACCCAATGGGCAAGGCATTTGGTTAATACGATCAGTGTAAAACTTTGTCTTTGTCCAGAAAGGATGAATTGGTCAAGATTTCCATCATCATGATCGGTTTGAAAAAGCTTATTGAGATTAAGAAGTCCTGCGAGAAGAGCTCCCAGCCATAATATACCTGGACCTAT
>NZ_JBHIRE010000339.1:0-368 GCF_042196885.1 Bartonella sp. AA86SXKL
GCTGCCAAGCGAGGTGATATTTCAATTGGGCGCACTGAAGGACTTATTTTTCAAATTTGGAAAGATAACCACGGACGTCCACTAAAACCCAATTGCCATTACTTACTTAAAGGCCACATCCCTGAAACACACCTCTTTACGCTTTATACAGCTGATAGATCACTCAAACCATACACTTCATCCAAGGAAATACCTTTCGAACTCTACACAAACAATATTATCTATGAAAATGATGGCTCATTACGCATTAATATTTCGCCAACACCGCAAAGTGGTAATTGGCTTGCAACGGTTAGTCAAAAAGAATTCGGACTTATTCTTACTCTATATGACACCCCAATTATCTCTGCAACAGCATTGCAAAAGCT
>NZ_JBHIRE010000339.1:399-704 GCF_042196885.1 Bartonella sp. AA86SXKL
CTCAGGACCAATAAACTGTGATTAAATTCTTTCACGCCGCACTTCTTGCAATCATTGGCGCTATCATTGTCCATATTTGCGTTCTCTTTCTGATACCCTATTGGGCAAAAAATAATATATGGACAGAACTTAAAAAATCAGGAGCATCTTATCAATTTGTTGACTTGGATGCGCGTAATTCTCTTCAGCAGACTAGTGATCCGTTCTTTCGTCTTAAAGTCTGCAGATTTGATCTCGAAAATGGCCCTGTTCATTTAAAGGCTCTGAAAACAAACCAATTTTCGTCATTAGCAGCTTACACACAG
>NZ_JBHIRE010000340.1:0-703 GCF_042196885.1 Bartonella sp. AA86SXKL
AAAGTCTGATACCGTTAAATCTTCATGGTACAAAAGTGCAAGAAGGCGCAAACGACTTGATTCTGCTATCGTTTTCAACAACATAATCATTTCATCTAAGTTTATTATCTCTTTCATGAATATTCCTTACTGCTCAGATAAGCATTTATTCCTATGAATAGAAAATTAAGCAGAAGGCATAGAGTTGCATCATTTATGTTCATATTTTTTTGACAATAATGAAAAACAAACAATTGGTAAAAAAACTAGCAATCCCCCTCCTCGCTATTCCCGCCGATGGAAATGAATAAACTGGTATTGTAATCGGAAAAATTATATATGAAAACTTACAAGTCTCCATTATAACTTGATGAGGAATAAACATCCTTCTACGTTATCAGCATATCAAACACGATAACATATTCTGTAAGGATATAATCAGAATTTTACACTGCATCTCTCTTTTAGATGCGACGAAAGAAAACCTCACGCTATGGCAACTCACACTCTCTTTCGAAAAACAAAGAACTCTCAGCCACCATCAGCATTTTTTCAATCAAAATCAAATAAAACAAGCAATGTTAGCGTGTCAGCGGCTTATAATTCACACGCTTAAGATTAAGAGAATCTGCACCGAAACGACGAACTTTATCAGCCTCATATTCAGCAAAATTACCTTCAAACCATTCCACATGACCATCGCCTTCAAACGCTAAAATATGGG
>NZ_JBHIRE010000341.1:0-703 GCF_042196885.1 Bartonella sp. AA86SXKL
TCGTTCATCGATTTCGTCCATAAAATATCCGGATGACGACGTATTGTTCCTGTAGAAGAACAAGGAGCATCAAGAAGCACAGCATCAAAAAGCTGTTTAGGATGAAAATTTTTCACATCCCCCTCACAGCAGCGAACTGAAAAATGAAGTCGCTCCATATTTTCCTTCAAGCGTTTTAGCCGATTAGCAGAGAGTTCAATTGCTGTCACATCAGCCCCTTGCAAAGCTAGTTGTGCTGTTTTTCCTCCGGGGCTTGCACAAAGATCAGCAACCTGTTTACCATGAATATTTCCGAGTAAACAAGCAGGCAATGAGGCAGCAAAATCTTGAATCCACCAAGCCCCTTCCATATAGCCTGGTAATTCAGAAACAGAACCCTCTAAACGACTCAACCGAACCGAACCATTGGGCAAAACAACACCCCCCAACCGTTCTGCCCATCCACGACTATCGGATTTAACTGTCAAATCAAGAGGAGGTGGGGCACTTTGAATTTCTAAAATCTGCTCTGTTTTTTCTTTTCCATAAGTTGACACTAAAAGCTGTCCAAACCATACCGGAATGCCTTCAATATGAGGAGCTTTCTGGCGTAAAAATACTGCCTCACGTGCAACATTGCGTAAAAGAGCATTCACTACCCCTGAAAAACGACACATACGCGGATCAAGTTTTGCCACACGCACAGCTAAATCAATGGCCGCAT
>NZ_JBHIRE010000342.1:0-703 GCF_042196885.1 Bartonella sp. AA86SXKL
GAGCGTTTCATCATCTATTTCTTGATAAAAGTAAGATAAGTAGGTGCTCGTCCTTCGCGTAAAGCTTTTGCTTCATAACGAGTGCCTGACCATAGCGTATAAGGTGTTTTCCAATCCTTAGGATTTTTTGCTTCCCATTCAAAACTGTGATGGTTTGAACAATGGTAAAGGGTCCAGTTTACATAACTTTCTATATCGCTGGCAAAGCGGAATTTTTTTCCTGTTTTAAGAACGCGAGCAAAACGATTAAGATTTTTCATGTTGATAAAGCGTCTTTTCCAATGCTTTTTTTTAGGCCATGGATCAGGATAGAAAAGATCTATTCCATCAAGTGATGCATTCGGAAGCCAATCAAGAAGATGTGTAGCGTCGTCATCATAAAGGCGAATATGGTTTTGATACTGTTTATGTTGTTCAAGAGACAGTAACATTTTTGCCATGCCATTGATAAAGGGCTCGATTCCGATAAAACCGGTTTGTGGAAAATGTTTCATTTCATGGAGCAAATGTTCGCCTCCACCAAAGCCAATTTCAAGACGAACTTCTTTTACTTTTCTGGAAAATAAGGACGTTAAGTTTAGGGGTACAGAGTTATTTAAGTTAATGTCCAGAGTTGGAAAAAGCTTTTTTATAAGTACAAGCTGACTGTTCCGTAGCCGTTTTCCTTTTCGACGACCAAAAAAGGCCTTACCTGTACGTATAT
>NZ_JBHIRE010000343.1:0-702 GCF_042196885.1 Bartonella sp. AA86SXKL
TGATTGATACGGCTGGGTTGGAAGAAACCGGTGATCATACACTCGAAGGTCGTATGCGTGCTCATACAAAAGCTGCTATCGATGAAGCGGATCTTATTTTATTTGTATTTGATGCAAAGAGTGGAATAACGCCGAGTGATTTAAATTTTGCGTCACTGGTTCGCAAATCAGGCAAGCCGATTGTGCTTGTTGCCAATAAATCTGAGTCAAAAGCGGCAATTGGGGGAGAATATGAGGCATGGTCGTTAGGGTTGGGGGAGCCTTGTTCAATATCTGCTGAACATGGTTTAGGTCTTTCGGATCTTCGTGATGCAATTATGAAGGCTAGTGGGGGAGAGAGAATTTTTGCAAGCAAAAACCAAGAAGAACATATTGCTTTACAGTCAGCATCTCTTGATGATTATATTGATAATTTAGAAGAAAAGGGGGATGTTTACGATAAAAGTAAACCCCTTCGGATTGCAGTTGCTGGTCGCGCAAACAACGGAAAAGCAACTCTCATCAACAGGATGTTAGGGCAAGATCGTTTGTTGACAGGACCTGAAGCAGGATTAACTCGTGATTCCATTTCTGTGGATTGGGAATGGCGTGGTCGTCATATTAAACTTTTTGATACTGCAGGTTTACGTCGAAAGTCGAAAATTCAAGAAAAATTAGAAAAACTATCTGTTGCAGATACTTTGCGTGCAATTCGTTTTGCGG
>NZ_JBHIRE010000344.1:0-700 GCF_042196885.1 Bartonella sp. AA86SXKL
TAACAAAAAGTTAGATATCAAATCTCTCCTTTAAAAATATGATGAAACAAGAATTTACACAAACATTGTTTGCGTGGATGGGTGGTAAACACTATCTGCGTAAGAAAATTATACCGATTTTAAATAATATTGACCACGAAACCTATGTTGAACCGTTTTTAGGCTCTGGTGTTATTTTCCTAAATAAAAAACCAGCAAAATATTCTGTCATTAATGATTTGAATGGAGAGATCACGAATCTGTTTCAATGCGTTCAAAATGACTTTGATGATTTAGCTAAACGATTGGAGTGGTTTGTTTGTTCAAGACAGTTGTTTTTTGAACTTGCGGCGATTGAACCAGAAAGCCTTTCCAAAGTTGAAAGAGCCGCCCGTTTTTTGTTTCTCCAACGTTGTGTGATGTATGGGAAAAAAGATTATGTCTCTTTTAGTTTTGGAAGGAAAAAGCCTATAGCATTTAATCCCGAAAAGCTGTTATCAAGGATGAGACGTGTTAGACAGAAGCTTCTTGATACAACAATCTTAAATTTGTCGTGGGAACGGGTTATCGAGCTATTTGATGCACCCGACAGTTTATTTTACCTAGACCCGCCTTATCTTGTGAAGAAGAAGTGTTATAGCTCTGGGAATTTTGTTGAAGATGATTTTGTGAGTATGGCAAAAGTTCTCAAAAGCATACAAGGCAAATTTGTCTTGAGTCT
>NZ_JBHIRE010000345.1:0-700 GCF_042196885.1 Bartonella sp. AA86SXKL
GGAAAAGATAAATCTTTGTTGAGGATTTGCTGTGAAAGGGTGAAAAGATTCGTAACAAAAAAACGGAAAAAGCCAAAGTTATGACACGGCGATGCGAGAGACAAAATTCTTATTCTGCTCATCTTACAGAAAAATGGTCATGGCAAAAAATTGCGCACTATCAAGAGGCACTCAATGCCGCACTGAATAAATATGCGCAACGCTTTCCCGATGATGTCTGTTTGGCAACAATTGCTGAGGAACTCGCTACAGGGCAAGCACAATTCTGGCTTGTCTTAAAAAATAAAACCCAATTTAGTGCTTTTGCGATTACCAAAGTTGAAAGAACCCATACGGGAAAAAAACGCGTCGTCCTTTCAGATTTGGCTGGAGAGGGAGGACTGGAATTGGTCAAATTGATCGATAAAGTCGAAGAATGGGCGCGAACAATCCATGCTGAGGAAATACATATGTTTGGAAGATCTGGATGGTCTAAAATGCTTAGCCATCACGGATATTCCCGTAATCTTATTCATTACAGAAAGGTTCTAAACCCATGAGTAGAAAAACAAAACCTCAAGTGCAAACAACAACACAAACAAATTCACCACCCGCTTGGGTAGCAGAGATCTTTAAAAAAGCCAGTGCGCAAGCACTCGATCTTTATAATAAAGGTATCGGAGGCAATGTTTATCAGGGGGAGCGTACCGCTGGGCTTAGC
>NZ_JBHIRE010000346.1:0-231 GCF_042196885.1 Bartonella sp. AA86SXKL
GCCATATTTTAAACACAATTATAGACGATTTTTGTCTATTTATTATCGAAATTAAAATTATGATGAATATATCACTTTTACGGAGATATGCTTTGAACCACGAAGAACTACTCATTTGTGCCTCAGTTTTCACTTCCGTATCCTTTTTCAGTTCGATCGCTGAAACTGGTAATCGGAGTGTGAAAACTTCATTGCAATTCTCTGACTCTCATGGATCAGCGGTCGAAAGTG
>NZ_JBHIRE010000346.1:348-700 GCF_042196885.1 Bartonella sp. AA86SXKL
GCTCTCACATAAAACAGGTTGCTGTTTCATATCAGTCATGGCTAGAAAGAGTAAAAACTGCAGAAAATTATATAGTGCAGTCAGCCACAATACACCCAAAGAAATGTCTCTGGCTTAGAGATCTCTTCTCCTTTTGCAACCAAAATAATTGTAGCATTTGTAGATGTAATATATATGGTTTTGTTTTACATGTTTGCACAGCGAAACACATATTGAAATATGTTAAAAACATTCTCCTAAACAACGGAATTTGTGGTTGCAAAGAACAAAGTTCTAAATTGAGTAATATTACTTCGCCAATCTATAGCAATGCAATGTGGCAGAACTTGAAAATCCCACATAACATTGGTTT
>NZ_JBHIRE010000347.1:0-699 GCF_042196885.1 Bartonella sp. AA86SXKL
GACAATGGGAGAATTTGTGTTATGTACTGTTTCTTATTGTTGATCTTCACCGCATCTTTAGAAACATTTACGACCTCTTTTGCAAAAGAAGAATAGCGCTTCTTATGAAGCGGTATTATTGTACAACATACCTTCTCCCAGAGAAAGCGGTCCTGTGAAACCAACGGATCCCTTTCTGTTCTCCATTCATCCGTAGACATTTCAATCTTCAATCTCTTATAAATCTGATTTATATGATTTTATAGAAAAAGGAGATCTTAATTTTCATCTTCTGTTGCAAAAAGCTTCCAGTTTGGATCTGTTGATAAGCTATTGCGAACAAAAGTCCAAATATCTCTAATTTCTACAATAGTATCAGGATCACCATCTATACGTTCTCCCTGCTCATTGTAAGTCGCAGAAATCATTTCACTGACAATACGTATAGTCAAAAATTCTTCCTTTTCTTGCATCGCTGCTGCAACAAATTCGATTTTATTAATTCCGACAAAAGTAAACTGAACTCGCACATTGTTTTTTTCGCGTGGTTCAATGGCAGCATCCAAGCTTTCAAAAACATCCTGAGAAAGCAATCTCCTCAGTTGATTACGATCCCCTTTAGCAAAAGCTGTTACAATCATTTCATAAGCAACTTGAGCTCCCTTTATAAAAAATTGAGGAGAAAAATGAGGATCATTCTGGTGAAGTGCTCGTAAACCT
>NZ_JBHIRE010000348.1:0-699 GCF_042196885.1 Bartonella sp. AA86SXKL
CCCGCGCTTACGTTAAGTATTTCGTGCATCAATCATTCTGCAACAACCACCGCGGCACTTGGAAATTTATGCGTCTCTTCGAGCAAAGTACGCTTATATTCATGTACAACTTTCATCCTTAGATGCAAAATCATCTTTAGCTAAAGCAACTTAACATTGCAGTGAGGGTCCATAGAGCGTGTGTATTAACTGGTACTAAATTTCACATGATAGTGCGTATTTTAGGATCTATTGCTATGAGAAGTAAGATCAATAACTTTACCCCAAAAAACATCATAATTTAAATTATCAAAAGCATTCTTCAAAACCCATGAATTAAGACTTGTAAGAATAACACCACCAGCAGCTGCGATTGTTTTGACAAATACATACACTTTAGCACCGCGATTATTATTAGTTATAAAAACAATAACTTCTTTAAATTGCTTCTCAGTAGGGTATAAATTAAGCATGTTTTTCTAGTCATTTTTTACGGAATTAAACTCTGCAAATTTACCGAACTTACTCCTTATTGTAAGCAGAACTCTATGGACAGTGGAACTATGCCCTTATAGTTAATGCTTATAGCGCTTTATTAAATAACCTACGCGCACATAGTTAAAGAGAGAAACGATTAAGCTGGCACCAATCATGCCAAACCAATAGCCAATAAAGCCATATTCAAAAAAATGTGCCATGAGCGCTCCCCCAAATAAGCCT
>NZ_JBHIRE010000349.1:0-305 GCF_042196885.1 Bartonella sp. AA86SXKL
ACCAATCAGTATAACTAAGTTCCTGCTCGGCTATTTCAAATTCTGAAACGAGTAGAGAAAAAGCAGTCTTTCCTTTATATTGATCATGGATAATAATAGTTACTATTGCTTATGTTGTCAATATCAACTAATTGAAAATATTTATTTTTTAGGATATGATGTTAAAATAATCATAATATAGATGTTTCTTTAGTAGTAAAAAACCTTTCTCCTTTAATCATGATTTCGGAGCCGTGTGAGAGAAATAAAACAAGCAGCTATGGTTATTGGTCAAGGACGCCGTAAGACGCCCTGCAAGGGTTTCC
>NZ_JBHIRE010000349.1:336-698 GCF_042196885.1 Bartonella sp. AA86SXKL
GTTAGTCCTCTCATTAAATGCGGGTCTGATCTCATGATTTTGGTGAGCGGACGGAGAGTTTGAGAGGCCGTAGCCTCTCATTAAAAAAAAATAAAGACTGCTTTTATTAGCTTTTAAATATTTCTTTCGAAAGAAGTTGCAAAAAGAAAAATTGTCAGATAATTTTCTTTTGGGGGAAGAGGTTATTTACAAATCTCCCCGCAAAACATTTAGATAGTATAATCTCTTTCTCTTTTTATGTTTTTCATAGCAATTTTAGCTAAGCTTAAAGTCATCTTTGTATATGCCAAATTCGTATTCGAAATATGACTGTTTATCACTTAAATGAAATGAAAATATATTCACTATTTTTCGAAAGGCAT
>NZ_JBHIRE010000350.1:0-331 GCF_042196885.1 Bartonella sp. AA86SXKL
AATTTCTTCTTATTTGATCAGAAGTTGCATAACCTCTGTTAATTTATACATATCTTTTCCGCATTTTTCGCTTTTTTTAAATTTACCAGAATAGTTAACTGAACGCATAATTAAATATTGAGTTGTTTAAAAAAGTCTTTTATATCTTTTGCATAAAAAATATCTTCACCTTTGTCTGTTTTTTCAAAAGTTTTAAGCGTTTTTGTATTAGGAATATGCATTTCAAACGGCAATCTTTCTTCACTAATAATTTTAGTAAAAGCAATCCCTCTAAAATCAGACACTGTAAGTCTTAGAACGCCTCATATTTCATGTGCTTCTTTTTTTTAAT
>NZ_JBHIRE010000350.1:375-697 GCF_042196885.1 Bartonella sp. AA86SXKL
GAAGCCATTGCTATACTCTATAGTAAACCTCCTTTGATTCCCTTTTTATCATATGGCTTAATTGAGCTACAAAAACGAGGTTTTTTAAGAATGCCTTTTTCTTTTTAGTTTTGTTAAGCAAATTTATTTGAAAATTTTGACGTTTTTAAATTTTTCAAAAATTGATTTAATTCTGATTGAAACTAAAGAATTGTTTCATTTTTTGATTTTGGTTTAATATTTTTTTCTGTGTGTACATTGTTTAATCTTTCTGTGCAATCTTGATTCAACAAAGCATAGAAAGAGCGTTCTTAAGTGTAATGCATTACGTTATTTTCTTCTT
>NZ_JBHIRE010000351.1:0-354 GCF_042196885.1 Bartonella sp. AA86SXKL
TTTTATTGACTGTAGAGGAGAGTTTTATTCCAAAGAGAGCTTTGTTGCAGGTTTCAACAGCTTTCAACGCTTCTTCTATTATCATTAGAATACCAATATCTTTTTCTTTTAGCCGCTAAGCTATTGGCTTTCATGACAATGGGAGCATTTTCTCGACGAATATAGACTCTGCTTTTGTAGCATCCTTCAAGTATTAAATAGGGTTTTTAAGTGAAAAAAAATCATAGCTTTGCTTTTCTCTCTAAAAAGGCAATGATAATATATAATGCTTATTTTCGAGCTTGATGTAAAAAGTGATGGGAAAATGAGTCTGAAAGAAAAACAGTAGTAACGGTAATCACAAAGATCGCGATC
>NZ_JBHIRE010000351.1:455-697 GCF_042196885.1 Bartonella sp. AA86SXKL
AGAAAATTCAATATTTTTTCCAAAATCATGAGTCATACAGAATATATAGCAGATTTATGCTCCATGATCTCTAGGTGAAATTATCGAATTATCAAAAAAGAATATTCAAAGGATTGAATTTTCTCGCGCAACAGCTCGCCATCCAATATCGCGGCGTACAAAGCCTTCTGGCCAGTCAATAAAATCAACAGCTTCATAAGCGCGTTTTTGTGCCTGCAGAATAGTTTCTCCTGTCGCTGTTA
>NZ_JBHIRE010000352.1:0-693 GCF_042196885.1 Bartonella sp. AA86SXKL
ACTTGAATTGCTTAAACGGTTAATTGGAGAGCAGGCTGCATAGCGTTTATAACTTTCCCTCTGTTTATCGAAAGTATTGCAGAGGGATTAATAAGAGGGGGCTATTTTTGCTTATACAAGAGTCACTTGCCATTTTAAGAGAGGTTGAATAAAGTCCAATAAATGATTCTTTCAAGTGGGTCTGTTATTTTTAATTTGAGAATTTCTATAATTCTGTATGAATTATAATGGGGATTTTTATGCGTATTACAGTTGATCGTAATCAGCTTCTCAAGTCTCTTGGTCGTGTTCACCGTGTGGTTGAGCGTCGTAATACTGTTCCCATTTTATCGAATGTGTTAATTGATGCGGACAAGAACGGTGTGCAATTAAAAGCGACAGACCTTGATTTAGAGGTTACAGAATCTTTTGTGGCCAATATAAAGCAAGAGGGAGCAATAACTGTTCCAGCCCATTTGTTGTATGACATAGTTCGCAAGCTTCCTGATGGCAGTGAAATTGTATTATCAGTTGATATGAATCAGGCGAGTACGATGTCTGTTGTTTCTGGTTGTGCTAATTTTCAGCTTCAGTGCCTTCCCAAAGTAGATTTTCCAGAATCTCTTCCAGGACAGTTCGGTTACCGTTTTTCTTTATCGACGTCAGGCTTGAAGCATTTGCTTGATTGTACACAATTTGCTATTTCTACTGAAG
>NZ_JBHIRE010000353.1:0-279 GCF_042196885.1 Bartonella sp. AA86SXKL
AAAACAACAACCATAATAACAAGAGCTAAGACAAGTACGATGTCAAATTCCATGGGCACTGTCAATCTCCAAAACTAAAATGATCTACAATAAACATTGCAGTCAATATCATTTATAAATAAATAAGTAAAATAGGGAATTTACTCTTCAAATATTTTTGTAACCCTTAATTCATTCATATTTTAAAAAATAGCTCTATAGTTTTCTATCCCAAACATCGAGAAGGGAATTTTCATGTGATAAAGTTTTATTCTATCAATCCTCGCTTTTTTATCCTCC
>NZ_JBHIRE010000353.1:386-693 GCF_042196885.1 Bartonella sp. AA86SXKL
AACAATAATAGGAATTACTTTGTTGCGAATTCAAGGGCTTAATCTTTTTAAAAATATACAACGTGAATTTACCCAAGGACATACACTAAAAAATCATATAATGGATGATGCCTTCATCACTCTTGGTGCGTTTTTGCTTATTCTTCCAGGTTTTGTAAGCGATGTCTTAGGAATATTACTCCTTATTAAACCAGTCCGTGGTATTGCCTGGTATTTACTTTCATCACTTAGAAATAAAATGAATAAACATAATAAAAACAGTACTAAGACCCAAAATGAGTCTGAGGAAATAATCGATCTGAAAGCA
>NZ_JBHIRE010000354.1:0-690 GCF_042196885.1 Bartonella sp. AA86SXKL
AGTTTATTGGCGATCTTCTCAGCCTGCAAACGAAAAGCTGTTCCCGCTTCACGTCGTATACCTTGTGCAACATCAGCTGCATCTGTTGCTAATTTTGCCAATTCATCAAGAATACGGTTTGATCCATTGCGCATAACGTCTTTCCTTAAATTTTAAATTACTAACACACGTATTATAACGTATTTTCATAACATTTAGATATTGCATTTGTTCCTTTTACCTATAAGATTTTATTTACCATAGAGATTTCACTTGAGTCTTTTTACATTCCTTTTACCAACATAAACTTTACCCCTATAAACCAGTGGAAACTTACCATTCTCCTGACTTGACCATCATGTGCTCATCTGTCATTCCTGACCATCATATAACCTCATAAATGTAAAGTGCTTGCTCATGAACGACTTTTCTTGTCCAGCCATTGCTTTTCCATCTTTTCTCAATCCTGTCATTGTCCATTTAGGTCCCATAGCCCTCTATTGGTATGGCCTTGGCTATGTTGTGGGCATTCTTTTTGTTTGGTGGTATGCGCAAAAATTATTAAAAAAACAATCCCTATGGTATGCAAATCACCCTCCTATGGATAAAGAGAAAATAGGAGATTTTGTAGTCTGGTCTGCCATCAGTATTGTTGTTGGTGGACGCTTAGGACAAGTGCTTGTATGGGATCCCATTTATTATTTCAGCCAT
>NZ_JBHIRE010000355.1:0-690 GCF_042196885.1 Bartonella sp. AA86SXKL
CTCTTTCCCTAGAAAATTCTATTTTTAGTAAAACTCTTACTAAGAGTATTATTCTTCTTATTTTGATAGCAGTTAGTTTTGTAGGTTATTCTCGCTTTTTTATGTCCTCACAAAAGAATGAAAGCACACCTATTATCCACGCTGACAATACACCTTTTAAATTTAAACATCAATCAACAGAAACAAAGAATGATGTTGAGCATAATTTAGATATTTATAAACAAACAACGGGACAAAATGAAAAACAAGAAAATACACAACAATTTCTTATTGATAATTCGGAACCCCCTGAAGATTTAGCAGCATTAAATCAACAAGAATCCACAAGCTTTTCCCCCTCCTCTCTTGATGATTCTGATGTTGAAGATGCAGTGACAGAAGCCATCAATCACACCATTCCAACGCAAAAAGTACAAACTGTTATTGTAAAACAAGATGGTACAGTTGTGCTCTCGCCAATGCATGACACAGAGAAAAAAACTACTGATAAATATGAAGAAAAAGTTGATCAAACTACTGTAGATCAGCTTCAAGAATCCCAACCAATTTCTTCCCACTTTTCTGATACAAAGGACAAAGAAGCAGAAGATAATCTCACGAGCAATATTGATAAAATAATCGCTGAAAATATTTCTACATCTAGTGTTGAGAAAAAAGTTGAAAATTCATTTGTACCACTTCCTTCACATG
>NZ_JBHIRE010000356.1:0-296 GCF_042196885.1 Bartonella sp. AA86SXKL
TCACTTTTAATTACTGTTTGTTGTTTTTACAAATAACAAGCGATAGTTTCTAAAAAATTTTATTGTGCTAGACTTGCTAAAGCAACCTGTGAAAAACCTGCTTTTTGAAGTTCAGCAAGCAATTGTAACACTTTTTGATATTCAATAGTTTTAGCAGCACGTACAAAAATACGTTGTTTTTTTTGTTCAACATCCGTTTTAAGCAGAGTCTTAAGTTGTGCAATCAAAGCTTCAAATGTTTCATAATAGTCTTGATTGAGAGCCAAGCGCCCTTGTCCATCAAGTGACACTGTCAA
>NZ_JBHIRE010000356.1:352-690 GCF_042196885.1 Bartonella sp. AA86SXKL
TCTCCATTCGTACTGGTCCGGCTTGACTACGCGGTAAATCAAGCGGAACACCGTTTACCAAAAGAGGAGCAGAAACCATGAAAATAATCAACAGCACCAGCATAACATCAACAAAAGGTGTGACATTGATTTCACTCATCAGTTGGCTATGTGAACGACGCCGTCTGCGTGTGTTTTTGTGAGCAGAAGAAGCAACAGAAATCCCCATAGACAACTCCTCTTTATAATGGTGAATGAGATGTGAGTGTCTCATCAATACGCCGTGAGATAATTGTCGAAAATTCATCGGCGAAGTTTTCTATCTGTGCAATAATTTGTGCACTTTCATTAACAAATTT